>JBFGHG010000263.1:0-5403 GCA_041578395.1 Acidobacteriota bacterium | reverse complement strand
TACGACATTCCCGAGCTGGTCGAGACCAGCTGCAACCTGGCGACGATCCGGGTGGAGGATCGCCGGGCCCGCGTCCACGTCAGCAACCGCAGCTCGGTCGCCTCCGCGCTGGACGGCGTGCAGCGGCAGGTGGCGGCGGTGGGCCGGCTGGCGGGAGCAGCCGTGCGCTACGACGAAGGGTATCCCGGCTGGAAGCCGGACATGCAGTCGGAGCTGCTGGCCGTGGCCCGACGCGTCTATGGCGAGTGTTTCGGAAAGGAACCGGAAGTCAAGGCGGTGCACGCCGGGTTGGAGTGCGGGATCATCGGCGAGAAGTATCCCGGGATGGACATGATCTCACTGGGACCCCAGATCGAGTTTCCGCACTCGCCCGACGAGCGGGTGAAGATCGACTCGGTGGGCGACTTCTACCGCGCTCTGGCACGGATTCTCGAGGAGCTGGCGTAACCGGAAGCGAACGGCATGCCCGACGAAGAAGTCCTGGAAGCGGTGCGGCTGGACGTCTGGCTGAACGTGGCCTGTCTCTTCAAGACCCGCAGCCAGGCCCGGGTGGCCTGTGCCCGGGGCCGGGTTCGCGTCAACGGCCAGGCCGCCAAGCCGCACCGACTGTTGAGAGTGGGCGACGAGGTGGAGTTCGAACAGGGCGACTGGCAGCGCGTCTACGAGGTGAAGAAGCTCGAGGACCACTCGCTGGCCCGCCACCAGGCCCGGTTGCTGTACGAGGACCTGAGCCCGCCCCGTCCCCGCCGCGATCCCCTGGAGCGGATCCTGAACGCCCCTCCCGGCCGCCGGGAACGGGGCGCCGGGCGCCCCACGAAACGAGATCGCCGAACCATCGAGAGGATCCGCCGGGGCTGAACCGGGCGAACTGCGAATTTGCGGTCTGAGATGATGAGTCGCTGGTTCCTGATCCGTTTCTTCACCGTCCTGGTGACCGTCTTCTACGCGGTCGCCATCTCCGTCCTGCTGGGGATCCGGGACAACTACCACCGCTACGCGCAGAAGGAGCGGCTGCAGTGGACCGACCCCGGCCGGGGTCCCAGGGTGGCGCGGCTGGACTGGAAACTTTTGCTGCTGCTGGGGGCGGCCAGCGCGGTGGCGGTCGTGGAGGGGGTCATCCTGTGATCGAGTGGTTCCTGCAGTGGGATCCGGTCTCTCAGGCGCTGGCCGCCACCTGCTTCACCTGGGGCCTGACGGCCCTGGGAGCGGCCATGGTCGTCTTCTTCCGCGACATCGACCAGCGGCTGCTGGACGGGATGCTGGGGTTCACCGCCGGGGTGATGATCGCCGCCAGTTTCTGGTCGCTGCTGGCCCCGGCGATCGAAATGGCCGAGCAGAGCGGCCTGCCCCCCTGGCTTCCCGCCGCCATCGGGTTTCTGACGGGCGCGGCCTTCCTGTGGGTGGTGGACAAGTCCCTTCCCCATCTGCATCTTGGGCACCCCCGGGAAGACGCCGAAGGCCCCTCCACGCGATGGCGCCGCTCGGTACTGCTGGTGCTGGCCATCACCATTCACAACTTCCCGGAAGGCCTGGCGGTGGGCGTCGCCTTCGGGGCGCTGGGCGCCGACGTTCCGGGGGCCACCCTGGGTGCGGCGGTGGCGCTGGCGCTGGGCATCGGATTGCAGAACTTCCCGGAAGGCCTGGCCGTGAGCGTCCCCCTGCGGCGCGACGGCATGTCGCGGCTGAAGAGCTTCTGGTACGGGCAGCTGTCGGCCGCGGTGGAGCCGGTGGCCGGGGTGCTGGGAGCGGCGGCCGTCCTCTCCATCCGGGGCCTGCTCCCCTACGCGCTGGCGTTCGCCGCCGGCGCGATGATCTACGTGGTGATCGAAGAGCTGATCCCGGAATCGCAGCTCGAGACCCAGTCGGATGTCTCCACCCTGGGTGCCATCCTCGGCTTCGTGGTGATGATGACGCTGGACGTGGCGCTGGGGTGAAGCGGGTATACTGAGAAGGCTGATGCTG
This sequence comes from Acidobacteriota bacterium, assembly GCA_041578395.1. Taxonomy (GTDB): domain Bacteria; phylum Acidobacteriota; class UBA6911; order RPQK01; family JANQFM01; genus JBFGHG01. The sequence continues at coordinate 3,441 of JBFGHG010000263.1, read as the reverse complement.
AGCCGATTCTGGATTCGCCTGCTGGTGGCCGCCACCCCCGGATGCGACGAGGTCACACGCCTGATTTCGGAGTCCCAGGAGCGCCCTCTGACCCGCTGGGAACGCTCGCGCCTGTGGGCGCACTACAAGATCTGCGACTGGTGCCGGCGCTATCAGCAGCAGCTGGAACTGCTGGGGCGGCTGACTCGCGAAGCCGGCACGAGGCCCGCTTCGGACACGCGCCAGCTCTCCCCGGGCGCCAAGGAGAAACTCCACCGGGCGCTGGACGAGCAGCGCGCGGAGTAGGCGTTCGAGCCGGCCATCCCTTCATTCTCCGCGAGTCACGGGCAGCGATGCCCGTGCCACGTTTCAGGCGCCGGCGTGCAGGCGGAACCAGTTGGCGTCCAGGCAGTCGCGCAACGCCATGCGGGCGCGGTGCATGACGCTCCAGAGGTTCTGGCGGGAGATGTTCAGCAGCTGGCAGACCTCCTGGGTCTCGAAATCTTCCATCTGGCGCAGGACGAAGACCTCCCGCACGCGCGGCGGCAGGTGTTTGACGCACTCCTCGAGCTGCCGCCAGAACTCTTCCTGCTCGAGCCGGGCCTGCTGGCTGGGAGGCCAGGTGACCGGAGTGGTGGGCGCGTCCAGCCGCCAATGCCCTCCTTCGTCGAAGTGGGCCTGCGCTTCCGAGACGTAGAAGGTGTCCAGGCTGTCGCGGTCGATGCGCGACACGCGGCGGAAGTGGTCGACGATCTTGTTCTTGAGGATGGAGACCAGCCAGGTGCGGACCGAGGAGCGCCCCGAGAACCGCCTCCACGCGCCCAGGGCGGCCAGAAAGGTCTCCTGCACCAGGTCCTCGGCCAGGGACCTGTCCAGCAACCGGGAATAGGCGTAGCGGTAGAGGAAGTCGGCGTGTTCGTCGACCCAGCTGTGAACTTCCACGGGAACCGGTGCGGCAGGATCACCCATGAGTCGTTCCTCCAGCCATCCGGTTTCAGTTTCGCTTTCCGGTCACGGAAGTGTCAAGCGTCTCACTTTCACCGCACGGGGACGTTGTAGACGAAGAGCAGGGAGTCGGGCAGCCGCTGCCACTGCTCGCGGCTGGGGGCCTTTCCGTCCGTGAAAAGGCCCTTCCGGTTCGCCTGGTCGGCGTCGGTGATCCGCTGCAGTCCGGGGTCGCCCTCCGGCGTGCGCTCCTGCGCCAGCCCCCAGCCGGCCGCCACCAGCAGCAGCAATCCGGCGATCCAGCCCGTGAGTTTCATTCCGATTCTCCTTCCCGCGGTATCCAGGGACGCAGCCGCGGCAGCCATCGGGGGACGTGCCGCCGGTAGCGCCGGTATTCCTCTTCGAAGCGGGACTCCAGCCCCGGTTCTTCCACGAAACGGATGTAGATCAGCTTCCCGAGCAGAAACAGCAGCGCCCAGGCGGCCAGCCGGGGCGAGCGCAGCAGCAGAGCCTCGGCCGCCAGCACGAAGACCACGCCCGAAATCATGGGGTTGCGCGAGTGGCGGTAGGGGCCCTGCACCACCAGCCGCCGCGGGGGGTCCCAGGGCGCCGGGGTTCCCTTCCCGCGCCGCAAGAACTGCCACCAGCTGGACCCGCACAGCAATGCCCCGGCCAGCAGCAGCAGGCCACCCAAGAGCACGCCGACCCACGACCACCAGTCCTCCGGGGTGACCCACAGGACCGGCTCGCGCCGCGTCAGCCACAGGGGCACCACCACCATCATGGTGAAGGGCAGCACCAGGATGGCGAACAGCTGGCGGGCAAAGCCGGCGAGACTCACGTCCGCCCTCCTCCCGCCAGCAACACCCGGGCCTGCCGCGGCGGGACCTCCAGGCCGAGGCTGCGTCCGGCCGGACCGCCCGCCCCGTTTTCCTCCGGCGCCGGCCAGAGGGTGCGAAAACCCCGGGAGAACGTTGCCGGCAACTCCAGACGGATCCGTCCCCGGCCGGCGTTCAAGACCACGGCCGCCTCCCGCGCGCCCAGCCGCCGGCGGAAGGCGTACCAGCTCCGCCCCCGGCCCAGTTCCTCGAAGCTTCCCACCCGCAGCACCTCGTGACTCCGCCTCAAGGCGACCGCCCGGCGGTAGAAGCCGAGCAGGCCGGAGTCCCAGCTGGACGGCTCGTGCCAGGGAAAGGCCTGGCGGCAGTGGGGGTCGTCGCCCGCCGACAGGCCGATCTCGTCGCCGTAGTAGATGCAGGGCGCGCCGGGCATCGTCATCTGAAACAGCACGGCCAGCCGCAAAGCGGACCGGTCCCCTCCCAGGATCCAGAGCGGCCGCGCCATGTCGTGGCTGCCCAGCAGGTTCAGTTGGGCCAGCGTGGCCTCCCAGTCGTAAAGGCTCGCCATGCGGCGGACCACCCGCGAGAACCCGGCTCCCCGCAGCGGCTTCAGCCTCAGATGGCGCTTCCGGTAGCCGCTCCGCAGGCTGTCCGCCCCGAAGAAGCTCAGGGCCGCCCAGCAGAAGACGTAGTTCATCAGCCCGTCGAAGCGGTCGCCGGCCAGCCAGCGCGGCGCCTCCTCCCAGATCTCCCCGCACAGGTAGGCCTCCGGGTCGGCCTCCTTGACGACCCGCCGGAAGCTGCGCCAGAAGCGGGCGTCCCGGATCTCCTGCGGCACGTCCAGCCGCCAGCCGTCGATTCCGAACTCGATCCAGTGTCGCGCGACTCCCAGCAGGTAGTCGCGCACGCCCGGGTTGCGGACGTTGAACTTGGGCAGGGCCGGGAGGTTCCACCAGGCATCGTAATTGGCGGGACGCCGGGCGTTGCTGTGATACGGCCGCAGCGGCCAGTCCCGGATCCGGAACCAGTCCAGGTAGGGGGACTTCCCGCCGGTCTCCAGGATGTGGTGAAAGGCCCAGAACCCGCGGCTGGCATGGTTGAACACGCCGTCCAGCACGACTCGCATCTGGCGGCGGTGGGCCTCCTCCAGCAGTTCGCGCAGGGCCTCGTTACCGCCCAGCAGAGGATCGACCTGGTAGTAGTCGTAGGTGTGGTAGCGGTGGTTGGACGCGGAGGCGAAGACGGGATTGAGGTAGAGCGCGTTCACGCCCAGCTGCTCGAGGTAGTCCAGCCGGTCCACGACCCCCAGCAGGTCTCCGCCCTGGAAGCCGTGCGGCGTGGGGGGGCTGCCCCAGGGTTCGAAGCGAATCCCGCGTGGATGCTGCAGGCGCGGGCTGCGCGCGAAGCGGTCCGGGAAGACCTGGTAGAAGACGGCGTGCTTGACCCAGTCGGGCGTCTCGATCATGAGGCTCCTGGTTTGCCGTCAACGGAACCCGTGCCCGACGATGAGCAGCACCAGCAGGTCGAAGCGTTCTCCCGGACCGTCCACCGGCCGCACACTGCGTTCTCAGTCCCTCTCGACGAACTCCTTCAGCCGTCCCAGCGCCTCCTCGATGTCGACCCGGCCGATCCCGGAATAGGCCAGCCGCAGATACTTCTGCGTCTCCCCGGCCAGGGG
>JBFGHG010000262.1:0-5405 GCA_041578395.1 Acidobacteriota bacterium | reverse complement strand
GAGGAGGCCTACGAGGTCCTCGAAGCGCTGGACGGCGACGACCCCGAGGAGCTGCGCGAGGAGCTGGGCGACCTGCTGTTCCAGGTCCTCTTCCACAGCCAGATCGCCCGCGAGCGGGGCGAGTTCGACGTCCAGGACGTGTGCCGCGAGCTGTACCTGAAGATGGTCCGCCGCCACCCCCATGTGTTCGGAGCGCGCGAGATCCGCGACTCGAAGGAGCTGCTGGAGAACTGGGAGGATCTCAAGGCCCGGGAAAAGGAAGCGGCGGGACGGACTTACGAGCGCAGCTCGCTGCTGGACGGACTCCCGGCGGCCCTGCCCGCCATCCACCGCAGCCACCTGCTGACGGGGAAGGCCGCCCGGGTGGGGTTCGACTGGGAGGACGTGGATGGTATCTTCGACAAGTGCCGCGAGGAGTTCGGCGAGTTGAAGCAGGCGCTGGCCGACGGCGACCCGCAGCGGGTCAAGGAGGAGGTCGGGGACCTGATCTTCTCGGTGCTCAACATCGCCCGCTTCCTGGAAATCGATCCGGAGACGGCGCTGCGCCGGGCCAACGACAAGTTTCGCGGGCGATTCAGCCGCATGGAAGAACACTTCCGCTCGCAGGGGCGGAACCTGAAAGACGTCTCGGCCGACGAGATGGAAGAATTCTGGCAGAACAGCAAGGCCCGCCTGGCGGGCGCCGAGGGGAAAGCGCGATGAGCAAGGAGGAGAAGGAAAAGCAGGGCTTCAAGGTGACCGACCGGCGCGGCTTCACGGCCGAAGGAGACCGGCGCGAAGAAGAAGAGGCGGCGCCGCCTCCCGGCCCGGAGAAGGCAAAGGAGCCCGCCGGGCCGGCCGCCGCCCCGCCGCCGCCGCGCGGTGCCGAGCCCGGGCGTGAAGGGCCTAGAGGGCACGGCCAGGAGGCGCCGGTGATGGACTTCTCTTCCTTCGTCCTGTCGCTGGCGACCACCGCCATGGTGCATCTGGGCGAAGTGCCGGAGCCGGGCGGCAAGACCCGCCAGAACCTGGACGCCGCCAAACAGATGGTCGACATCCTGGGCATGCTGGAGCGGAAGACCGAAGGGAACCGGACGCCCGAGGAATCGCAGCTGCTGGAAGAGGTTCTGTACGAGCTGCGCATGAAGTTCCTCTCCAAGTCCAACATGATTCAGCTCTGATGAAAGTGACGTTCCTGGGCACGGGCACCTCCCGCGGCGTCCCGGTCATCGGCTGCGATTGTGCCGTCTGCACATCCGAAGACCCCCGCAACAAGAGGCTGCGGGCCTCGATCCTGATCCAGAGCGAGGTCACCGTGGTGGTGGACACCTCGGTCGACTTCCGCCTGCAGATGCTGCGCGCGGGCGTCAAGGAGCTGGACGCGGTCGTCTACACGCATGCGCACGTGGACCACATCCTGGGGCTGGACGACGTCTATCCGTTCAACGTCTGGAGCCGCCGCGCCATGGCAGCCTACGCCAGCCCGGAGACGCTGCGCGAACTGGAGGTCACCTTCCGCCACCTGTTCGCCGCCGAGCGCTACCCGGGCATCCCGCGCGTCGAAATGCACCCGATCGACGGCGATTTCGAGATCGGGGACCTGCGGTTCGAACCCATCCGGGTGCTGCACGGCAAGCTCCCCGTCCTGGGCTACCGGATCGGCGATTTCGCCTACATCACCGACGTCAGCTCCATCCCCGAGGAGAGCCTTTCGCGGCTGGCCGGCGTCCGCCAGCTGGTGCTGGACGGCCTGCGCTACAAGAAGCACTTCAGCCATTTCAGCCTGGACGAAGCCAGTGAAGTGGCCCTCTCGCTGGGCGCGCGCGAGACCTATCTGACCCACATGTGTCACGACGTGGACCACGAGCAGGGGAACGCCTCGTTGCCCGACGGGGTGCGGCTGGCCTACGACGGCCTGGTGTGGGAGGTGAACTGACCGTGCGCACGATCGAAGAGCTCGAGGACTGGCCCCGCGACCTGCCGCACCCGGTGATGACCATCGGCGTGTTCGACGGCGTGCACCGGGGTCACCAGACCATCCTGCGCACCGTCCTCGAGCGCGCCCGGCACACGGGGGGGACTTCGCTGGTGCTGAGCTTCGATCCGCACCCGCAGAAGGTGATCCGGCCCGCCGAGGCGCCCCGGCTGCTGCAGACCCGGGAGCAGAAGGCGGAGCTGCTGGATCGGCTGGGCGTGGACTACCTGATCCGGCTCCCCTTCACCCGCCGCCTGTCGCTGCTGGACCCGGAGCAGTTCGCCCGCCAGATCCTCCACCACCACGGCATCCGGGAGATCTGGGTGGGGGGCAACTTCCGCTTCGGGCACCGGCGCAGCGGGGACTTCCGGACGCTCCAGCAGCTGGGGGAGAAGTTGGGCTTCACGGTGCGCGAGGTCCCGCCGGTCCAGGTGCGGGGCTTTCGCGTCAGCAGTACGCTGATCCGGCGGGCGCTCGAAGAGGGCCGCGCCTCGCTGGCCCGGCATCTGCTGGGCCGGGCGTACGAGGTGCGGGGCATGGTGGTGCGGGGGGAGGCGCGGGGGGCCGGCCTGGGCTTTCCGACCGCCAACCTGCACCCCGAGAACGAGCTGATCCCCGCCCGCGGCGTCTACCGGACGCGGGTTCGGGTCCACGGCGCGGCCTACGACTCGGTTACCAACATCGGGGTGCGTCCCACGCTGGAGCAACGCTCTCCGGAGCAGCCGGTGATCGAGACCCACCTGCTGGGCTACCGGGGCGACCTGTACGGCCAGCCGCTGGCGCTGGAGTTCTGGCAGCATGCCCGGGCGGAGCGCAAGTTCGCCAGCGTCGAGGAGTTGAAGGAGCAGATCGGAAAAGACGTCCGGCGGGCGCGGCGCTACTTCGCGCGCGTCTCGCGTCTGCGGGAAGGGGCGCGGCCGCTTCATTTGTGACTTTTGATGGATCTGGGGGTGACGTCGTGGGTGGGAAGATTGGGACTGAAGAAGTCCAACGGGTCGCGGAGTTGGCTCGTCTGGAGTTCACGGGGGAGGAGTTGGAGCGGTTCACGGGGGAGTTCGCGGCCATTCTGGACTTCTTCGAGCAGTTGAAGGAGCCGGACACGTCGGCCGCCGAGCCGCTCTTTCACGCCCTGTCCGACGCGGAGGAGACGCCCTTTCGGGAGGACGAGCCGGGGGGGTCGCTCGAGCGGGAAGAGGCCTTGTCGCAGGCGCCCTCCACCGACGGTGAGCATTTCAAAGTACCCAAGGTGATCGAGTGAACGTCACCGAGCTTCCCATCGAAGATCTCTGTGCGGCGGTGCGCGAGAGAGAGCTGAGGGCGGCGCAGGTGGCCGAGGCGTTTTTGGACGCGGCCCGGCGCCGCGAAGCCGAGCTGCACAGCTTCTTGCGGCTCGAGCCGGAGGAGGTGCTCGCGGACGCCCGGCGCGTCGACTCGGTGATTGCTTCCGGTGAGGATCCCGGTCCGCTGGCGGGGCTGCCGGTGGCGGTCAAGGACGTGATCGTGACCCGGGGCGTCCCCACGACGTGCGGGTCGCGCATCCTCGAAGACTACCGGCCCCCCTACGACGCCACCGTGATCGAGCGCCTGAAAAGAGCCGGGGGAGTGGTCTTCGGCAAGACCAACTGCGACGAGTTCGCCATGGGGTCCAGCACCGAGAACTCGGCCTACGGGCCCACGCGCAATCCCTGGGACGCGAGCCGGGTCCCGGGCGGGTCCAGCGGCGGCTCGGCGGCCTGCGTGGCGGCTGGTCAGGCCCCCATCGCGCTGGGGACCGACACGGGCGGGTCGATCCGCCAGCCGGCGGCTTTCTGCGGAGTGGTGGGGTTCAAGCCGACCTACGGCCGGGTCTCCCGCTACGGGCTGGTGGCCTTCGCCTCCTCGCTGGACCAGATCGGGCCGCTGGCGCGCAACGTCCGCGAAGCCGCGCTGCTGACGCGGGTGATCGCAGGGCACGATCCGCGCGACTCGACTAGTTCCCGGCAGCCGGTGGAGAATTGGCTGGACCGGCTGGACCGTGACCTGGACGGATTGCGCGTGGGAGTTCCGAAGGAGTGGACGGGCGAGGGGCTCGACCCGGAGGTGCGCGGCGCGGTCGAAAAGGCCTCCGCACGACTGGAGGCGCTGGGCTGCCGCCTCGAGGAGGTGTCACTCCCCTCCAGCCGCTACGCCATCGCCACCTACTACATCATCGCCCCGGCCGAGGCCAGCTCCAACCTGGCCCGCTACGACGGCGTCCGCTACGGGCCGCGCCGCGAGGGGGAGGACCTGGAGTCGATGTACCTGCGCACGCGCAGCGAGGGGTTCGGCCCGGAGGTCAAGCGCCGGATCATGCTGGGGACCTATGCGCTGAGCGCCGGCTACTACGATGCGTACTTCGTGAAGGCCGCCAAGGTGCGGCGGCTGGTCCTCCAGGACTTCCAGAGGGTTTTCGGGACGGTCGACCTGCTGCTGGGCCCCACCACGCCGACACCTCCCTTCCGCCTGGGGGAGAAGACCGCCGACCCGCTCGCGATGTATCTGTCGGACGTCTTCACGGTCACCGCCAACCTGGCGGGGCTGCCGGCGCTGAGCCTGCCGGCGGGGGCCACCGAAGGGGGGCTGCCGCTGGGAGTGCAGTTGGTGGCGCCGCATTTCCGGGAAGGGCGGCTGCTGCAGGCCGCCCACGGCCTGGAGCAGCAGCTGGCCTCGTGAAAGAGGAGAGCGCCTGCGGAAAGTCGCTCCAACCGGGGCTCGGACGAAGCGCGAAGGTTCGCCAGAAAATCAGCTTTCTGTTATTCTGGCAAAATGAAAACCACCCTCGATCTCCCCGACGACCTCATGAAGGAGGTCAAGATCCGCGCCGTCAAGGGGAACCGCAAGCTCAAGGACGAGATCGCCAACCTCCTGCGCCGCGGGCTTTCTCTGACTTCGGTGCAGCCTTCCGCTGTGCGCCATCGGGTGCGACTTCCTCTTGTCGAGTGCTCGCACGAAGCCGAACCCGGTGAAGAAATAACCCCGGAGCGCGTTGCGGCTCTTCTGCTCGGCGAGGACAGCGAGGGGCAGCGTGGTTCTCTGTGACAGTAATTTCTGGCTGGCGCTGGCACTCTCCAGGCACGTTCATCCCGCGGCCGCGCGCGACTGGCTCGCAACCGTCCAAAAGCCCGCGACCGTGTGTTTTTGCCGTGCGACACAGCAGACCTTTCTGCGTCTGCTGACCAACGCCGCCGTGCTCCGGCCCTACGGCAATCCTCCTCTCACCAATCGACAGGCCTGGACCGCCTTCGAGTCTCTGCTCGAGGACGACCGGATCGTTCTGCGGGCGGACGAGCCCGCCGGAGTCGAGCGGCGCTGGCGGCGTCTCGCCGTTCGCGACACCGCTTCTCCCAAGCTCTGGATGGATGCCTACCTCGCCGCCTTTGCCCTCGCCGGGGGCTACGTCATGGTGACGACCGATGCGGCGTTCAAGCAGTTT
>JBFGHG010000261.1:0-5410 GCA_041578395.1 Acidobacteriota bacterium | reverse complement strand
TTGAGAGAGGTGATCTGCAGTTCTTCCATCGGACCGACCGTGGGCGGGAATCGTGAGTGTTGGCCGCACCAGATAGCAGCTAGAAATCGAAGGTCTTCGAGAACCCCAGGATCACCCCCGAATCCGGGTCGGTGTCCTCGATCCCCCAGAAGCCGGCCACGTCCCAGTAGACGCCCCCCGCCTCCACGCGCGCTCCCGCCCGCACCCTCGTCCGGTCCTCGGTGCCGATCCCGCCCGGGCCCGTCCGCCCGTACACCTCGGCCAGCAGCGTCCAGCTGGGGCTCACGTCCAGGGTGGCGGCCGCGCCGTAGGTGATCAGATCGTCCTGGCTGCCCCCGGTCACCGGGTCGCCCAGGATCGCGAGGCCCGCGTTGCCGATCAGGCGCAGGTTGAGCAGCTTCTTTTCGACCAGGAACTCTCCGAAGACGTTGGTCTCGTCGTTGCCCAGGCCGCTCTCGTTGGAGGCGTTGGGCAGCTCGACGCCGAAGCGGATGCCCACGCCCGCGGCCCCCAGCCGATCTTCCACCAGCTGGACCTTGGTGGCCAGGGTGAAGTCGCCGAAGTCGCTGGTGGAATTGCCGGCGAAGTCCAGGACCCCCGTGTTGGGGGCGGGAAAGCGGCGGTTGACGTTGAGGAAGTCCTGGATCGTACCCAGGACCTGGATCTCCACCCGGTCCCCGGCCCCGAAGCGCAGGCCCAGCACGCCGATTCGGGTCAGATCGCCTTCCAGCCCGGAGAGCGGAAAGACTGCGTCCTGCAGGAACTCGAAGCCCAGCTCGACTCTCACGCTCCCGCTCTCGACCGTGTCCGAGCGCTCGGTGATCAGCGGACGCTGCTGCGACCAGACCAGGGAAAACTGGAAGAGGAGAAGGAGCAGCCCGATGCGGATTCTCATCCGGGGAGTTTATGTAGCGTCCCGTCCGCCGTCAACGCCCAGCGTCTTGTAGGTCCCCAGCACCCAGTCCCAGAGCGGGCTGGTGACGCCGTAGCAGAAGTGGTCGTCGACGAAGTGGTGGTAAAAGTGCCAGCGCCGCTGCACCCCCAGCAGACCCCCGCTCCGCTTGCTCAGGTGGATGCGGTAGTGCACCGCTTCGTAGTAGAGGAACCCCGCCCAGACCCCCAGCATGACCCCCACCGCCGCCGTCCATCCGGCCGCCAGCGCCACCCCGGCGAACAGGACCGCGGAGATGGGGAGGCTGTACCAGGGCCGGACCAGGATCTGGGAAGGCTCGCGGGGGGCGCCGTGGTGGCGCAGGTGAAGCTTGGCCATGAAGAGGCGCACCGCCCGGTTGCGGGGAATCCAGTGGAACACGTAGCGGTGGAAGAGATACTCGAGCAGCGTCCAGGTCAGCACGCCCAGCAGCAACCATCCGGCCAGCACCGGGGAGAGTTCGGGCAGCGTCCAGATCAGCGCCGCCCCCAGCAGGGGAAAAAGCCAGAAGGAGACGAAACGCCGCAGCAGCATCGCCCCGCCATTATACCCTGCCCGCGAGCAGCTCCCGCCCGAGCTGCTGGAGCCCGAGGCCCCGAAAATCGGGCGTGATCCAGTGGGGCTGCCACTGCCGCAGCTCCTGCCGCGAATGGGTGGTGGCCAGCGCCACGCAGTGACAACCGGCCGCCAGCGCCGCCCGCACGCCGGAGGCGGAATCCTCGAAGACCACGCACTGCTTCGCCGGCACCCCCAACCGCCGTGCGGCCACCAGGAAGACGTCCGGGTGCGGCTTGCCCCGCTGTACGTCGGCGCTGGTGATGACGGCGTCGAAGGTGTCGGCCAACCCCAGGCCCTGCTCCACGAACCGCACGTTTTCGAGGGGGCCGCTGGTGGCCACCGCCGTCCTGCAGCCGGCCTGGCGCAGCTCGCGCAGGAACTCGCGCAACCCCGGGACCATGGCCGACTCCAGCTCGGGCGCCACCGCCTCCCGGTACAGTTCTTCCTTGCGGTCGGCCAGCCGCCGGCACTCCTCGAGGGTGAGGTCTTGCCCGATCAGCGCCTGCAGCATCTCCTGGTTGCGCTGTCCGAAGGTGGCCCGGATGGCGTCGTCGGTGAGGCTCTTTCCCTGCTCGCGGCCCAGCTTCCTCCAGGCGCGCAGGTGGTGCGAGACGTTGTCCAGCAGCACCCCGTCCATGTCGAAGATGGCGCCCTCGATGTTCAAACCGAAGTCTGTCGCTGGGCCTGGATGCGGTCCAGTTCCCGCTTGATCAGGTTGTAGTGGTCCTCTTCCTCACGCGCGAACTTGAGGAAGATGTCGCGGCCGCGGGTATCGTTGAACTTTTCGGCGTACTGCAGGAAGAAGTCGTGCGCTTCGCGCTCCATGTTCATGGCCAGTTCGAGCGCTTCGATTTCGCTCAGATCCGCTCCCATGCGCTCTTCGACCTTTTCGCGGGAGGGGAAGATCTTCTCCAGGGCCTCGAAGTCGAAGTGCAGGAAGACGGGCGCCTCCAGGACCTTTTCGTCCCGGGCGATCAGGCTCTTCCACTCCTTCTGGAGGTTGCTGAAATGCTCTTTCTCTTCCTCCAGCATCTCCAGGAAGGCCGCCCGGGTCGACGGGTCCTTGGAGTTCTCGGCGGCGGCCTTGTAGAAGTTGATGCCGCGGCGTTCCGTCTCCATGGCGATCTTCAGCGCGTCGCGCGCGAAGACCAGATCGTTGTCGTAGACCTCCGTGCTGGGGGCCTGCTCCTGCTCCTGGCAGTCCTGGCACACCCCGAAGATCTGGATCCGCTGGCGGATGGGCTGGATCTTGTACTGGGCCACGATCTTCTTTTCCAGCTCCTCGAGCTCGGGGCTGAAGAACTCGATCGTCTTGCCGCAGCCCTCGCAGACGATGTGGTGGTGTTCGGGGCGCTTGTAGAGTTTCTCGAACCGGGTCCGGCCGTCGCTCAGGTCCGTCTCACGAGCCAGGCCGCATTCGGTGAGGGCCTTCAGGGTCCGAAACACCGTGGCGAAGCCGAGCTTCTGGTCCTTCTTCTTGACCAGCTCGAACAGCTCGTCCGCGCTCAGGTGTCCCTCCGCCTCCAGGAAGGTGCGCACCAGCAGCTCGCGCTGGCGGGTCATTTTCAGGCCGTTCTTCTTCAGATAGCGGGCGAAGACGTCCAGTTGTTCCTGGAATTGCTCGTTCATCTCCCCCCATTTTCGCACGTTCCGGCGAGGCCGTCGAATCGGGGCTCAGGAAGCCGGCACTTCTTCGGTGGCGCGCACCAGGAAGTCCAGCTCGATCTCGGGGTAGATGGGGAAGCGGGCCAGCAGCGCCTCGACCTCCCGGCGGACCTCGGCGGCGGCCGCCTCGTCCAGGTGGTACTTGGCCTTGGACTTGCCCGACTTGGCCTGCGCGGCCGTGGTGTGGGAGAGCGCTTTGGCGATGAGCCGGGCGACGGTGCCCATCTCCCCCGCCGACATCCCCAGTGTGGTCACCGCCGGGGTACCCAGGCGCAGGCCGCTGGTGTACCAGGCGCCGTTGGGGTCGAAGGGGATGGTGTTGCGGTTGAGCGTGACGCCGCACTCGCGCAGGGCGATCTCCGCCTGCCGGCCGGTGATGCCGTAGGGCCGGACGTCGACCAGCACCAGGTGGTTGTCGGTGCCGCCGCTGACGACCTGGCAGCCGTTGTCCGTGAGGGCCGCGGCCAGCGCCCGCGCGTTGTCCACGATGCGGCGGGCGTAGCCCTGAAATTCCGGGCGCCCCGCCTCGGTGAAACAGACCGCCTTGGCCGCCATCACGTGGGGCAGAGGGCCTCCCTGCACGAGCGGACATCCCTTGTCGACGAAGTCCGCGAACTCCTTCGTGCACAGGATCAGCCCGCCGCGGGGCCCCCGCAGCGTCTTGTGGGTGGTGGTGGTGACCACCTGCGCGTGGGGGACCGGGTCGTAGTCTCCCTCGAACACCTTGCCCGCCACCAGGCCCGCGAAGTGGGCCATGTCGACCATCAGCACCGCGCCCACCGAGTCGGCGATCCGCCGCATACGGCGAAAGTCGATGCGACGGGGGTAGGCGCTGTAGCCGGCCAGCAGGATCAGGGGACGCACCTCTTCGGCCTGGCGCTCGAGGGCGTCGTAATCCAGCTGCGAGGTCTCCGGGTCCACCGCGTAACTGGAGGACTCGAACATCTTGCCGGAGACGTTACGGCGGAATCCGTGGGTGAGGTGTCCGCCCGAACTCAGGTCCATTCCCAGCAGCCGCTGCCTCGACAGCTTCGCGCGCACCTGCTCCCATTCTCCGGCGGACATGCTCAGGGCGTCCGACCCGTCGGGTATGGCGGGTTCCTCCACCCGCGCCGAGAGGATGGCCCAGAAGGCGATCAGGTTGGCGTCCGCGCCGCTGTGGGGCTGGACGTAGGCGTGCTCGGCCCCGAACAGTTCGCGCGCCTGACGGCAGGCGAACTCCTCGATCTCGTCGACGTTGTCGCACCCGGCATAGAAGCGCTTGTAGGGGAAGCCCTCGGCGTACTTGTCGGTGAGCAGGTTGGCCATGCCGCTCTGCACCGGCAGGCTGCAGTAGTTCTCGCTGGCGATCAGCTTGATGTTGCTGCGCTGGTCCTCCAGCTCCCGGACGATGGCGCGCGCCACCTGCGGGCAGACGCGCCGCACCTGGTCCAGGTTGGCCAGGTAGGCCTGGAAGCCCGCCGGCACGTCGCCCAGAGTCTTGCCGGTCTCCGAAAGATAGCGTTCGAGCAGTGTGGTGGTCATGTCGGTTTCAGGATAACGGACGGGGGGCGAAACGGGAAGGACACGAAGGCGGGCCTGTCCACCATAACTCCGTTTCAGAGCGAAGGTGGATACAATGTGCGCGATGGAGATCCTGGGAGGCCCATATTTTGCGGTGGCGGCGGCGGGGGAGTCGCACGGTCCGGCCGTCACCACCATCGTCTTCGGCTGCCCGCCCGGGCTCGAGCTGGCCCGCGGCGAGATCCAGGCCTTTCTGGACCGGCGCCGCCCGGGGTCGAGCAAGCTGGGGACGCCGCGCCGGGAAGGGGACAAGCTGCTGCTCCTGTCGGGCCTTTTTCAGGAAGACCCGGAGACACTGCTGGGCCCGGGTCTGACCGCCACGGTGGACGCCGCGGACTTCGAGACCCGCGCCTACGAGCAGGGCTTCACCACCGGCGAGCCGATCTCGGCCATCGTGCTGTCCAGCTCCACCAGGCCGCATGACTACAGCCAGTTCGCCGGCCCGCGCGGGGAAGTGCGGCCGGGCCACACCGACCTGGTGAAACACTACAAGTCGAAGGGGTTCACCGACTACCGCGGAGGCGGGCGCTCCAGCTACCGCTCGACCATCTCGGACGTGATCGGCGGCTCGATCGCCCGCATCTTCCTCGAGCGGACCTTCGGCACCCGGATCCTCTCGGCGGTCTGCCAGGTGGGTCCCCTGCGGGCCCGGCGCACACTGGAGGATGCGCTGGGGGAGGCCGCTCCCGCGGC
>JBFGHG010000260.1:0-5411 GCA_041578395.1 Acidobacteriota bacterium | reverse complement strand
GTAGGTGACGGCCAGATCGGTGTCGCCGTCGTTGTCGTAGTCGCCCGCGCAGACCCCCTGGCCCCAGCCGGCCCGGCCCACCCCGGCGGCTTCCGTGACGTCCTCGAAGGTGCCGTCGCGCCGGTTGCGGTACAGCCGGCTGACGGCTTCGGGGGTGTCCTCGTCCAGGCGGGCCCCGTTGACCAGGAAGACGTCCAGCCAGCCGTCGCCGGCCACGTCGACCAGCGCGGCGCCGCTGCCGGTCGTCTCCAGCAGATAGCGGTTCGTTTGTTGGTTTCCATACACCGTGAAGTGGTCGATTCCGGCCTCCCGGGCGACTTCCTCGAAATTGAAGGGAGCGGCGGAATCGGGGGCCGCGTACAGGGCAAGGCTCAGTCCGGCCGCTGCGACGGCCAGCCATCCGGCAGCGCTCCCCTTGGAAACCGCAGGCTTTTGCATGACCGAACCAGTTTATATCAGCCTGGGGGGTCGACCCCGCACGATCGCCTGCAAGTTCAATCCTACGGGAGGTTTGCGGAAAACGCCGGGGGAGCGACTTCTTTCGCTTCCAACCTTTCCTTGGCAGCCCGTTTTGTTTATACTTCACGCTGCGAGAATAGGGGACTAGCGTAAGGCTCGAGAGGCCAAAGAAAAACAGGCAGTGTCCGGGCACAGTGCTGATTCGCCGGGGACCGGGTTTCCAGCATGTCGCCTCTGGACACTCAATGGGAGGGTTCCATGAGAAAGTTTCTCTGTTTCGCGGTGCTGGCCGCGCTCTCGGTGCTCGTGACCGGGACCGGCTGGAGCCAGGCCGTGTACGGTACCATCGCAGGGACGGTCACCGACGAGACGGGCGGCGTCCTGCCGGGCGTCGAGGTTCTCATCCAGAACGAGGCCAAGGGCACGTCCTGGACCGTGGTGACCGACGACGACGGACGCTACCGCCGGGAGCGGCTGGTGCCGGGGCCGGGCTACACCGTCCGGGTGAGCTTCGCGGGCTTCAAGACCTTCGTGCGCTCCGCAATCACCGTTCAGGTGGACGCGGTTCTGGACGTCAACGTGGTGCTCGAGATCGGGCAGATCAGTGAAGAGGTCACCGTCACCGGCGCGCCGCCGCCGTTGAAGACCGAGAAGACCGACGTGGCCGTGACCTTCAGCGAGAAGGAAGTCTCGGAGCTTCCCATCCTGGAGCGCAACTTCACGCAGTTTCTGCTGCTGTCGCCGGGGACCTCCCGGCTGGGCTGGCAGCACGCCTCCAGTGAGAACCCCCAGGGTAGCCGCCAGATCATGGTCAACGGCCAGAACTTCAGCGGCACCGGCTTCGAGCTGGACGGCACCAGCAACCGCGATCCGATCCTGGGCATCATCGTCATCAACCCCACGCTGGAAGGCGTGACCGAGGCCAAGGTGACGTCGCAGAACTACGACGCCGAGTTCGGCCAGGCCACGGCCGGCGTGGTGACGGCGCAGACCAAGTCGGGCACCAACGAATTCCACGGCAGCGCCTTCCTGTTCCGGCGCAACGACGTGACCCAGGCCCGCAACCCCTTCTCGCAGGCCGTGGGCGGGATCGACGGAGACCCAAACAAGTTCATTCCGGACACCCTCTGGAACCAGTTCGGCGGCTCCATCGGAGGGCCGATCGCCAAGGACACGGCGTTCTTCTTCTTCGACTACCAGGGGACGCGCCGCAAGAACGGCGGCTCGGTGCTGACCACCGTGCCCACGGCGCTGGCCCGCACGGGCGACCTCAGCGAGTATGTTGCAGCCACGGGCCGGAATGTCTTCGATCCCAACTCGGGCAATGAAGACCCCAACAACTTCGCGCCGCGAACCGCGTTCGCGGGCGGCGTGATCCCGGCCAACCAGCTCTCTCCGCAGGCGCTGGCGCTGATCAACCTGCTGCCGCTGCCGAACCTGCCGGGCATCGAGAACAACTTCTCCACCGGCGGTATCGAGGCGTTCGACGACAACGCCTTCAATTTCCGCGGCGACTGGGCCTACTCCCAGAACCTGCACATCTTCGGCCGCTACAGCTTCGCGCAGTTCGAGCGCACCGGACCGGGCGCCTTCGGCGAACTGGTCGGTGGACCCGCCTTCGACAACATCTTCTTCGCGGGTTCCTCGAGGGTCCGGAACCAGAGCATCGCCACCGGTTTCGACTACACCCTGTCGCCGACGACGCTGACCGACTTCCGTTTCGGCTTCTTCCGCTACAACGTGTCGGTCCTGCCCGGCGGCATCGGGACCACCCCGGCGGCGGACGCCGGGATCCCGAACCTGAACAGCGTCCCGGGAGTGCAGCAGGATCCGATCTTCACCTCCGGCATGCCCTTTTTCGACATCCAGGGCTCGGGCGGCTTCCGCTTCGGCTACTCGCTGGGCGCCAATCAGTGCAACTGCCCGCTGGATCAGTCCGAGCAGCAGTGGCAGTGGGTGAGCAACTGGATCACCACCCGGGGGGACCACACGCTCAAGTTCGGGGCCGACATCCGTTACGCCCAGAACCGCCGTGTCCCCTCCGACAGCCACCGGGCCGGCGAGCTCTTCTTCCGGGAAGGCCGCACGGGGCAGATCGAACTGGTTGGCGGCGGCGTGCGCAGCGCCTCCAACGGCCTGGCGATCGCCA
Organism: Acidobacteriota bacterium; assembly: GCA_041578395.1. Lineage (GTDB taxonomy): Bacteria > Acidobacteriota > UBA6911 > RPQK01 > JANQFM01 > JBFGHG01. The sequence continues at coordinate 2,803 of JBFGHG010000260.1, read as the reverse complement.
GCTACCTGCTGGGTGACGTGGACGAATTCCGCCGCTTCATCAGCCCCACCACCGACGCCGAAGAGCGCCAGCACCGCTGGTTCTTCTACGGCCAGGACACCTGGAAGGTCAACGACAAGGTGACCTTCAACTACGGTCTGCGCTGGGAGATCTACTTCCCGGAGACGGTTACGCGGCCCGGTACGGGCGGCTGGTTCGACGCAGCCACCGGTGAGATTCGCGTGGGCGGCGTCGGCGACATCGACCTGGCGGGCAACATCCGCAACAGCTTCACCAACCTGGCCCCCCGGGCCGGCCTGACGTTCCAGCTGACGGACACCTCGGTGTTGCGGCTGGGCTACGGGCGAAGCTTCGATCTGGGTGTCTTCGGTTCCACCTTCGGCCACGCCGTCACGCAGAACCTGCCGGTCCTGGCGGGACAGCAGAACAACTCGCCCGCTCCGTTCGCCTCCGTTTTCAACCTGGCGGACGGACCGGACACCCCGCCCTTCCCGCAGCCGGACGCCACCGGCAGATTCCCGCTTCCCGACGGGGTGAACACCTTCGTGCGCCCCGAGCAGATGCGGCTGCCCACCGTGGACGCCTGGAACGTCACCTACCAGACCGAGTTGCCCGGCAACCTGGTCTACGAAGTGGGCTACGTGGGGAACAAGGGAACGCACGTGTTCGCCGAGGACAACCCGGATCACAACTTCAACGAACCGATCCTGGACGGCTTTCTGCAGGGCGTTCCGCTCAACGACCGTCGGCCCTTCTTCGCCGGCCCCATCAACGGGCTGGGCGGGCCTTTCGAACTGACGCAGGGCTTCCGGTACTTCGGCAACGACTCGGTCAACAACTACCACGCGATCCAGACCAAGATCGAGAAGCGCTTCTCGGATGGATACTCTCTGCTGGCGCACTACACGCTGTCTCGGCAGCGGCAGAACGCCAACGAGTACTTCATCTGGGATTCGACCGTCAATTACGCCTCGCCCAACACTCACCGGACGAGCGTCTTCGTGGTCAACAGCCTGATCGAGCTTCCCTTCGGGAGGGGCAAGCGCTACGGGTCGGACATGAGTCCGGTGGCCGATCACTTCGTGGGCGGCTGGCAGGTGAACTTCAGCCTGAACGCCAGCAGCGGCGTGCCGTTCTCGCCGGGCCTGGCGGACTGTTCCTTCCGGGACACCGGACCCTGCCGTCCCAACCTCACGGGCGATCCGGACATCAACGGCGACCAGTTCGGCTGGTTCGCCACCGGGATCGGCCCGGGGACTCCCTGGGAGCAGCCGGCCGACGGCGTCTTCGGCAGCGCCACGCGGCACTCGCTGCGGGGACCGGGAGTGTTCAACACCGACTTTTCCATCTTCAAGAACGTGCAGCTGGGAGAGACGGTGGGCCTGCAGTTCAGGGCCGAGATCTTCAACCTCTTCAACCAGGTCAACCTCGGCAACCCCAACAGCTGTGTGAACTGCAACCCGGACACCAACGGGCGGATCTTCGGGATCGCCCCCGGCACCCAGCAGCGCACGGTGCAGTGGGCGCTCCGGCTCGAGTTCTGAGTCGAGCGTTTCATCTCGTAGAGGGGGCCCGCCGGGTCTCCTCGAATCTCACGCCTCCTGTCCGGCTGACCGGGCAGGGGGCGTTTTCCTTTTGCGGACTCCCCGCGCGATATAATGATGTGGCCATGCCGCATCCCGCTCTTCTCGCCGCACTGCTGCTCAGCGCCGCTTTTGCGGCCGGGGACCTGCAGCTGCAGGACCTGAGCGGAGCCGCGGTCGACCCGTTCCGGGACACCGGCGTCCGCGTGCGGGTCTTTCTGTTCACGCGCACCGACTGCCCCATCTCCAACCGCTACGCCCCCGAGGTGCAGCGCCTGGCCCGGGAGTTCGCAAAAGACGGGTTCCGCTTCTGGCTGGTCTATCTCGATCCGGGGGAGCCCGGGGAGCAGATCGCCCGGCACAGCGAGGAATTCGGCTACCAGCAGCCCGCGCTGCGAGACCCCGAACACCGGCTGGTCCGCCTCACCGGCGCCGAGGTCACCCCCGAAGCCGCCGTCTTTCTCGGGGAGAAACTGATTTACCGGGGGCGGATCGACGACCGCTACGTCGCCTTCGGCCAGGCCCGGCCGGAGCCGACCGTCCGCGACCTGCAAGAGGTGCTGGACGCCCTGGCCGCCGGACAGGTGCCCCAACCGCGCACCACCCGCGCCGTGGGCTGCTACATCTCGGACCTGCGATGAGCCGGCTGCTGGCGCTCGGGATGGCCCTCGCCTGGGGCGGGGCGGCCGGCACGGCTTTTCCGGAGGCGCCCCAACCGCGCCCGGTCACCTTCTCCGGGGACATCGCCCCCATCCTGTTCGAACACTGCGCGGTCTGCCACCGGCCGGGCGGTGCAGGCCCCTTCAGCCTGCTCGGCTACGAGGACGCACGCCGGCGGGCACGGCAGATCGCCGAGGTGACCTCCACCCGCTTCATGCCCCCCTGGCTGCCGGCGCCGGAGCCGGGATTCCTGGACGAACGCCGCCTGGACGAGAAGGAAATCCGCCTGTTGCGCCTGTGGAGCGAGCAAGGCGCTTCCCCGGGTGATCCGGCGGCGCTCCCCTCTCCGCCGGACTTCCCCGCCTCGTGGGGGCTGGGGCAGCCCGACCTCGTGCTTCGCGCCGCAGAGCCCTTCGAACTGCCCGCCGAGGGACGCGACGTCTTCCGCAACTTCGTCTTCCAGGTGCCCCTCGACGGCGTGCGCTACGTGGAGGCGCTGGAGATCCTGCCCGGCAATCCGAAGGTCGTGCACCACGCCAACGTGCTGCTGGACCGCTCCG
>JBFGHG010000259.1:0-5414 GCA_041578395.1 Acidobacteriota bacterium | reverse complement strand
GATGAAGTTGCCGCGGCTGACGGGGTAGTACCTGCGGCGCACGCCCGCGCGCAGGGCGTCTGCACCACCGTAGAACGAGCCGCCGCGCAACACGCGGCGCACCTCGTCCGGTGCCCCCGGATCCTCCCGGCCGTCACCGGGCTCGTAGGGATATCCGAAATCTGCCTTCTCCCACTCAGCTACCGCGAGGAGCAGCGGAAGAAAGATGGCCGGGGCAAGAGTCGTTCTTGACACGAACGTGGTGGTCTCGGCGCACTTGAAGGGCGATGGCCTGGAGCGATTCGTCTGCGACTTGGCCCTCGCCGGAGAGTTCCGGCTGTTCGTCTCGCGCCGAATCCTTTCGGAGTATCGTGGCGTGCTGGGCCGACCCAAGTTCCTGCTGACTCGCAGTCAACTCGCTCGGACGATGGCCCTGATCCAGAAAAAGGCTCGGCTGGTCGAACCGAACACGCGCCTGTCCATCACCTGGGACGAAGACGACAACAAGTTTCTGGAATGTGCCGAGGCTGCGAACGCCGATTTCCTGGTGACCGGGAACAAGCGCCACTTCCCGAAGACCTGGGGGCAGACCCGAATCGTCACCGCGAAAAAGCTGCTTCTACTCTGGAGTGTGTAGGTCCAGCCTCGGGGCGTCGAAACTTGTAATCCGGAAATCACAGCCTGGAAGGCTGTGCCACTCCGTTACGCTTCCTTTGCTTCTTTTTCTTCCGCTTCAGGCTCGGCGGGCTCGGCCATCAGGTCTTCCCGCGTCCCCTCTTCGGTCTCCCGCAGCTTCTTGACGACCGCGTCCGTGTCGGCCACGATGCGCTCGCTTTCGGGGCCCTTCTCCAGGACGCGCTCCACCACCTCGTCCTCTTCCGGGACCACCGAAACCAGCAGGCGCGTGTCTACTCCCGCGTGCGGGTGGACGTCGACGGGGAAGTTGCCCAGGCTCTTGATGGGATGCTCCAGGCCGATCTTGCGGTGGTCCAGGTGGATGCCCTTGCTGTCCAGCAGGTCGGTCAGGTTCTTGGCCGTCACCGACCCGAACAGGGCGCCGGTGTCGCCCGCTTTGCGGCTCACCACCACGTGCAGCTTGGCCAGCTCGGAGGCCAGCAGCTCGGCCTCTTCGGCCAGCTTGGCTTCCTTCTTGACCAGCGCCACCTTCTGCTGCTCCACCACCTTCAGGTTGCCCTCGGTGGCCGGCAGCGCCAGGCCCTTGGGGAGCAGGTAGTTGCGGCCGTAGCCGGCGGCCACGTCGACCACCTGGCCCCGCTTGCCCAGGTTGAACACGTCGTCGGTCAGAATCAGTCGCATGTCCGTATCCTCTCTCCTGGACTCAATCACCCGCGAAGGGCAGCAGCGCCAGGTGCCGGGCGCGCTTGATGGCCATCGTCAGCTTGCGCTGGTGCGGCGCGCAGACCCCCGAAATCCGGCGCGGCAGGATCTTGGCCCGCTCCGGGATGTACTGGGACAGCGTCTTGACGTCCTTGTAATCGATGTAATCGACCTTGTCGGCGCAAAACTTGCAGAACTTCCGTCGTCTGGCCATGGCTACTCCTCCGCCTTGGCGGCGGCCTTCTCGGACTTCTCGGCCTTCTCAGCCTTCTCGGCCTTCTCAGCCTTTTCCGCCTTTTCGGCAGTCTCTGCCTCTTCCTTTCCCGGCGCAGCCTCAGCCTCCGGCTTGGAGGGCTTCTCCTCAGCCTCAGCCTCGGCTTCGGCCGGCTCCTCCGGCTTCGCCTCGGCGACCGGCTCTTCGGCCTTCGCTTCCGGCGCCGGCGCCTCGGCCTCCGCGGCGGCGGCCTTCTTCTGGCGCGCGGCGGCCCGGCGTTCCTTGCGGGCTTCACGCCGCTTCTTGAACTTCTCGGCGCGCACGAGCGCTTCGTCGACCCGGATGGTCAAAAAGCGGATCACCGCGTCGACGACGCGGAAACGCCGCTCCAGCTCGGCCACGGCGATGCCCGCCTCTTCCTCGAGGTAGAAAATGACGTAAATTCCGTCCGTGAACTTCTCGATCGGATACGCCAGGCGTCGCTTGCCCAGCTCCTCGACTTCGAGAACTTCGGCCCCCTTCTCCTGGGCCACCGTGGAGAAAGTCTCGATCTGCGTCTTGACTTCCTCTTCGCCCAGCGTGGGAGCGAGAACGAACACGACTTCGTATCGTCTCATGGTCTAGTCCTCCTCTCGCTCAACGCGAAAAACCAGCAGTATAGCACGCCTGGCGGGCAGATCACCCGCTTGTACCCCGCCCGGGGGGCTGCTATGCTCTGCGGGCGGAAAAACCGCGTGGAAATGTCCTCCTCTGCAACCCTCCCGGCCCTGCCGTCCACTCTGGCCGCCCACCTCTCGATGCTCTGGGCCTGCCTGGCGCCGATCGAGGTCCTGCTTCACCTGCGGCTGATCGAAACCGATGCCGGAACCGTGCCGCGCACGCACGGACTGGCCGGCGACCTGACCCTGCTGGCCCTCGCGCTGCTTCCCCCCGCCCTGGCGCTGACCTTCACCGGGCGGCGGGGTGCGGAGGCAGGGTCACGCCCGCGCCGGCTGGCCTGGAGGGCGGCCGGTGCCCTTCCCCTGTGGCTGCTGCTGCTGACGGTCGCCGCCCACTGGGCCACCTACTCCGTCACCGGCTCCTTTCTCAGCTGGGAAGGCTTTCTGTTCTGGGTCCGCCAGCCGGTTCAGGTCTTCCACTGGATCGACCTCGAGCTGACGCTCTGGGCACTGGCCGGGACGCTCGCCCTGGCGCTGCTGCTGGCGGAGTTGGTGCCGAAACTGCCGCGGAAAGCCGGCCCCGCCGCGTGGCTCGCACCGGGAGTCGCGCTGACCCTGACCGCCGCCTGGTTCGGCTTCGGAGAGGCGCGGACGCACTCGACCCGGCCCGGCCACGACGCGGACAGCTACGCTGCAAACCGCGCGGTGAAGGACTACCGGATCGCCCGCGACCTGCACAGCGGCCCGTTCGGCTTCTCCCTCTCCGGCTGGAGGAGCCGGGGACCTTCGCTGCGCCTGCCCGCCGACCCCTCCCTCCCGCTCGAGCGCCCGCGGCAGGTGACGCTGGACGAGTACGCCGCGCGGGTGGACCCGCAACGCCTGCGGCGCCACAACGTGATCCTGATCGTGGTGGAGTCGCTGCGCGCCGACCAGCTGTTCGCCTACGGGGCCCGCCGCGACGTGATGCCGGAGGTGAACCGCCTGGCCCGCCAGTCTCGCGTCTTCCTCGAGCACTACGCCCAGGCCAGCCACTCCAACTACGCCGACCCCGCCATCGTCTCGTCGCAGTACCCGCTGCGCTCCCGGACGGCCCACTCCTATCCCGAATTCCCCGACTACCCCCGCGTCCTCGTCTACGACGTCTTGAAGAAGCTGGGCTACCGGACGGCGCTCTTCTCCTCGCAAAACGAGAACTGGGGCCGGATGATCAACTTCCTGGACACCGGCAACCTGGACCGGATCTTCCACGCCGAAAACTTCCCGGGCGAGACCTACGTGATGCTGGGCGACTTCGGTTTCTCCAGCTGGGTCAGCCGGACGCGCCACGCGGGGAGCATCGACGACCGCCACACCGTCGACGCCGCCCGGGACTGGATCGCGGAGCTGGACGCGGACACTCCCTTTTTCCTGTCCATGAACCTGCAGAACAGCCACGTCCCCTACCGCGTCCCGGAGGACTTCCCGCGGCCCTTCGGCCCCGACTCGATCGACTTCGCGATCCACTTCGGCGTCTTTCCCCGGGACCGGGCCCGGATCGTCCGCGACCGCTACGCCGACAGCCTGGCCTACATCGACCTGCAACTGAGCCGGCTCTTCCAGTTCCTTCGCGAGTCCGGACGCTGGGACGAGACGATCGTGGCCCTCACGGGGGACACGGGCCAGGCCTTTTACGAACACGGCTTCGCGGCGCACGCCAACCAGCTGTACAACGAGGTGATGAAGGTGCCGCTGCTGCTCCGGGCCCCGGGCCTGGAGGCGGGAACCGACGGCCTGCCCGCCCAGCAGGTGGACGTGGCGCCCTCCATCCTGAGCCTGCTCGGGTTGCCGCCCCACGAAGCCTTTCAGGGCACAAGCCTGGTCGAACCCCGCAGCCCCGGCCGGTCGCTCTACGTGGTGGTGCAGACGCCCCTGGCCTACCAGCACGCGATCGTCCGCTCCGGGTACAAGCTGATCTACGACGAACGCCGGGACCGGTACCAGCTCTACGACCAGGCGCGCGACCCCGCCGAAGAGAACGACCTGGCGGCGGCCGAGCCCGATCGCGTACGGCGGCTGGCCGGGCGGCTGCACCGCTGGTACGACGAGCAGCTCCGCTACTATGCCGACCGCGAGCGGAAAGCGTCGGAGTATGCTCCCGTCCTGCCCGACCAGCCGACCGCAGCGGAAACCGCTGCACAGAGGCACGGGGAGGCCGGCTCCCGGGCGGGCAGGCGCCCATGAAGCTCGGGCTTCCCAACCGGGCCCCCGTGGGGCGGTGGCTGCTGGCCTCGCTGGTGGTCCTGAGCCCGCTGGGCTTCTTGCTCTATGAAAGCCTGGCCGATCCGGAGATCCGCTTCCTGCCTCCCCACCCGAAGGCCGCCTGGGTGTTGCACCCCACCCAGGAGGTGCTGGCGGCCTACGAACATCCTCACACCGGCCGGGTCCTGTTCGTGAACGAGTTCGAACTCGAACCGGGGCGGGAAGCCGACTTGCGGCTGTCGATCTTCGGCGAGGCGGAGGTCGTGCTCGACGGGCGGCTCGTGCAGCTGCCGGGCCCGTCCAACTGGAAACGCCCCCGGCGCCTTCCGCTGGCCGCCGGCGGGGGCCTGCACCGGCTGGAGATCCGCGTCCACCACCCCGAGTCCTTCCCGGCGATCCAGGTCCGCTCGCCGCCGGAGCTGATTACTCCCGGGGATTGGCGGGCGGCGCTGGGGCCGGCCTTCGAGGAGTTGCGGCCGGTGGTGACGGCCGGCCCCGCCCGGGCTCCCGCCACGGTGGAGGCCATTCTGGGGCCCCGCCGGCCGGCGCTGAGTGGAAGCTGGGCCACCGCGATGAAGGCGCTCTGGCTGGCCGCCGTGGCCGGGATTTTCCTGCTGGGCTTGCTCCGGCTGGCGCGGCATCGGACGGGGGAGGCGCCGCTGCCTCCAGCCGGACCCCGGACCCGTCTGAGCAGCGTCCTGGGCGGGTCGATCCTGCTCCTCGGGCTGGGGGTCTACCTCGCGGTCGCGCTCGGCTATCCCGCCCTGAGCAACGTCTTCGACAACGCCGCGCACCGGGACTACGTCGAGCACCTGGCCCGGGAAGGTACGCTGCCGGAGCCCTCGGACGGATTTCAGATGTACCAGCCCCCGCTGTACTACCTGATCGGGGCGCTGCTGCTGGACGAATCGGAGCCGGACGGCGAAGGGCGGTGGCGGTGGGTCCGGCTGCTGGGTCCGCTGGCCGGTCTGGCTCTGGCCGTACTG
>JBFGHG010000258.1:0-5423 GCA_041578395.1 Acidobacteriota bacterium | reverse complement strand
TGAGCCAGGATCAAACTCTCAGATTGAATTTGGACCCTTCCAACGCTCTCTCTGCCAGGTTGTCAAAGATCACTGCCGGGCGGGTACACAGACACGTCTGCGGCTCCGCGGCAAGACAGCAGTATACCCTCATCGCAGGGTGCCGGTCAAGCCGCGAAGCGGGGCGCAGCGGGACTGCCGGAGCGGGCGTGCCGTGTCAGGGCATCCGCGCTAGAATGGGAGGCGGGACGGCGAGGGGCGGACCCGCCGAACCTGGATTGGCGACGAAGAGGGGAGCGCCGTACTTTTTCCGCTGCTCGTTCGCGTGGATCGCCGGAGGGGAATCCGAAGTGCCGAAGCGTCCCAAGCAACACGTCATTACGAAACCGGAACAGCTCGAGGCCGTAGCCTCACCCGTACGGCAGGAGATCTTCGACACGCTGTACTCCGTCGGACCGTCCTCGATGCTGGAGATCGCCGAGTACCTGGGCCGTCCCGTCGAGGGCCTCTACTACCACGTCAAGATGCTCTTGAAGGTGGGCCTTCTGGTCAAGAAGAAGCCGCGCACCGTGCAGGGCAACCGCGAGGAGATGGTGGTGGACGTCGCCAAGCGGCCCCTGCGGATGATGCCCGACTTCACCAAGCGGTCCCTGAAAGCCGTCGAGAAATATGCCTGGGCCCTGTTGCGGGTCACGGGCCGCGACTTCCTGAAGGCCTTTTCGCCCGGCCGCCCCCGCATGGGTCCGGGGCGCCGGGTGGGTATCTCGCGCGGCAAGACGTGGCTGAACAAGGAAGAACTGGCCGAGGTGAACCGCCACCTGGCGGAAATCAGCGCCATCTGCGAACAGCAGCGGGAGACCCAGGACCGCCGCCTCTTCACGGTGACCTGGGTGCTGGCCGAAGTCGAGCCGCGCAACCGCAAGAAGGGCCGCAAGGCCTCCAGCTGATTCGGGGTACACTGGCGTCATGCGCCTGCTGCTCGCGCTGCCGCTGCTGGCCGGCCCGTCCTGGGCGGCGCCGGCACAAGACATTCGCGTCTCGGTGGACGCGGTCTCCGCCACGGTGCTGGTCACCGACTCCGAGGGCAAACCGATCGAAGACCTGCGCCGGGAGCAGTTTCGCCTCTTCGAGGACGGCGTCGAGCAGACCATCGAGAACTTCTTCCCCACCGACGCCCCCTACAGCCTGGTGCTGGCCCTGGACACCAGCCTCAGCACGGAAGGAAAGCTGGACCTGATCCGGCAAGCCGCCCTGGACTTCGTGTCGCGGCTGGAACCGGACGACGAAGTGCTGGTCCTGGGCTTCGACGACCGGGTACGCGTGTTGTGCGATTTCACCCGCGACCGGAGCGAGATCGGGCGCGCCATCGCGGCCACCCGGACGGGACGAGCCACCGCCTTTTACGACGCCCTCGAAGTCGCGGTGCGGCGCCTGCGGAAGAGCACCCAGCGCCCGGTGCTGGTGCTGTTTTCCGACGCGCTGGACACGGCCAGCGGGAGCATGGCAGCCCGCGCCTTCCGGCGGGCCCGGGAGTCGAACCTCACCGTCTACGGCATCTTCTTCGACACCCGGGAAGACATGTTCGACCATGCCCTGGCCAACCCCCGGTTCCGGCGGGGCACCAACTACCAGGTGCTGCTGCTGCGGATGTACAAGCAGGCCCACGGGCAGCTGGCCGGACTGGCCCGGGACACGGGCGGGACGGTGTTCCGGGCCAAACGGGACACCAGCGGGCTGGGGGAGGCCTTCGCACGCATCGCCCGCGAGCTGCGATCGCTGTACAGCGTGACGTACTACTCGAGCAGCACCCGGCCGCCGGACAAGTTCCGCAAGATCCGGGTGAAGGTCGGCGTGCCGAAAGCCAAGGTGAGAACCCGCAAGGGCTACTTTCCGTCACCGCCCCCCTGAATCGCGGGCAGGATGCCCGAGCCACGGCAGGGATGCCCGTGCCACGGTCAGTTGATCAGGGCGCGCGGCTTGGAGAAGGGCTCGTTGAGGTACTTCTGGGCCTCGGCCTGCGCACCGTTGTAGTCGATGCCGCTGTTGACGGCCTTGGTGTACTCGGCCAGCGCCCGCTGCCGCTGCCCCAGGATGTCGTAGATCTTGCCCAGGTGGATGTGCGTCCAGGTCTCCACCCAGTCCGGCTCCAGGTCGCCGTTGAGGGCGTCGCGAAGGCTGTTGGCGGAGTTGCTGTAGCTGTGCTGCAGGAAGAACGTCTCCCCCAGCCGGTAGTGCGCGTAGCTGCTGCGCGGATTCAGGGCCGTCGCCTTCTCGAATTCCCGGATGGCCGACACGTACTCGCCGCGGGCCTGGTACTCCTCGCCCAGCGCGATGTTGACCTCCACTTGCATCTGCTCGGAGTCGCGCAGGATCTTGCCGTTGGGGTCCAGCTCGATCTTCAGGGGCAGGGTCTGGGTGGTGAGGTCGAAGGTGGTGTTCTTCCCCACGATCTTCAGGTTCTTCTCCTCCGGGTTCCCCTTGGTCTCCACCTTCAGTTCCAGGGGCATCCGGAACAACTCGATGTCCTGCTCGACCTGGCCGCGCACCCGGAAGGTGCCGTCCCGGCGCTTGAAGATGCTGTACTCGACCCGGAACTCGGGCACGCCGGTCCCCTCCACCCACTGCAGAAAGAACCAGCCGTAGTCCTCGCCCGTCCGCTGATTGACGAACTGCACGAAGGTTGGCGTGTCGACCGCCCGACCCGCCTGCTGGCGGTACCAGTCCTGCAGGAGGTCGTGAAAGGGCTCCGGGCCGATCAGCTGGCGCAGCATGTAGAGCACCCAGGCTCCCTTGGCGGCCACGATCGAGTCGTACTGGGGCGTTCCCGGGTCCAGTTGCAGGCCCTGGATGATGGGCGCCCGCTGCTCGTACTTGAGCGCCCGGACGGCCAGCCGGGCCAGCTCGCCCTGGAAGCGTTCCGGCTGCTGGGTTTCGACGTACCGCAGGGCGGCATAGGTGGCGAAGCCGTCGGCCAGCCAGACATCGGTCCCGTTCTCCGGAAAGAGGTTGTACCCCCACCATTGCAGCGCCAGCCGGCGGGCCAGCTCCAGCGTGACGGGAGCCCCCGGCCTCAGCACGTCCCGGTCCAGCAGCACCAGTCCCCGGGCACCGGTTCGTGGAAGCTGCACGTGGCCGACGTCGGCCAGGTTCAGCTCCTGGATCGGCAGCGCCCCGTAGGTGTCGGTGAAGTAGGCCATCATCCCACCCAGGCGCTCGGCCAGCGGCGCCAGTTCGATGCGGGTCTCCTCGCCCACGAAGAAGGTCAGGGGAAGCGGGCCCTCGTCGAAGGTCTGCCGGTAGTAGCGCTCCACCGCCACCGGCACGCCCGTCAGCGGCTCGTCCGAACGCCAGTGGAAGACCTCGCTGATCCCCACCGTGTCGATCGACTGCAGCCGGCCGGGAGCCACCACCGTCATTCCCAGCGGCACGGTCACCTTCAGGTCGACCGAAGCCGGGTCGACGGGGAGCTGGTGGGAGGGGAACCAGAGCCCCTCGGTCAGCAGCAGCGCTCCGTCCGGGGTGACCACCGCCCGCTCCACGCGGGCCGTGTCGTCCAGGTAGGCGTACTCCTCGCTCTCCAGGGTGCCGTCGAACTCGAAACTCAAAGTCCGGGAAGTCCCCGCCTTGAAAGCCTCTTCGGCCCTCACCCGCATGCGGCTGCTGTTGAAACTGTCGAAGGCCGGCGTGAGCGTCTCGCCCTGCTCGTCGGTCACCCGGATCAGGCTGATCCGGCTGTTCAACTCGAAGGGGACCGAGATGGCGTCTTCCTGCACCTGGAACCGCACGTCAGCCTTACCCCGCAGGTAGCTGTTTTCCGGGACCAGTTCGATCTCGAGCTGGTAGTGCTCGACGTCGATGCGGGCCGCCGGGGAGTCCCCCCGCTGGGCGGGAACCGCCGTGCCGGCCATCAGGAAAAGCGCAAGGAGTGTCTTCCAATTCATGAACTACCCACCGTCTTCCAGAAACTCGATCAAGTGCCGGGCCGTCTCGGAATACGCGTCGCGATCGCCCAGTGTTTCAGATGCAATTTTCAGCTTTTGTTTCACTAATTCGAGATGCCCCGGATCGCGCAAAAGCTTCAAAAGATAACGGCTGATGGCTTCGGGGCGGGCCTTTTCCTGGACGAACTCGGGAGCCACCTCGCGGCCCGCCACCAGGTTGGCCAGACAGTACGTCGCAGTGCGCACCCAGGGCTTCAGCAGACGGTAGCTGAGCGGCGCCATGCGGTACACCATCGCGAAGGGGACGCCCAGCAGCATGGCCTCCAGCGTGGAGGTCCCGCTCTTGACCAGGGCGCAGCGGGCGGCAGGCAGGTAGCGGGCGGGCTCGCCGGGTACGATTTCCAAAGGAGGAAGCGCCCCGTGGCGGTTCTGCCAGTTCTCGAGGCGTTGGCGCAGCCAGTCTTCCCGCAGCGCGGGCGCGCGCAGCAGCCGGAAGCGCACCGGCACTTCCCGTCCGATCAGCGCGGCCGTTTCCAGCATCACCGGCAGCAGCTGCTCCGCTTCGTGAAGGCACGACCCGGGCATCAGCGCCACCAGCGGTTCTCCGTGGGGGCCCGCCGCCTGCGGCTGCCGCAGCGGCCGCAACTCGGCGGCGCTGGGGTTGCCTACGTAGTGGGCCTGGACGCCGTGGCGGCGGTAGAACTCCTCCTCGAAGGGGAAGATCACCAGCATCCGCCGCACGTGGCGCCGGACGATTCGCACCCGCGACGAGCGCCAGGCCCACACCTGCGGGCTGATGAAGTAGTAAACCGGGATGGAGCGGCGGTCCAGCGAGCGCGCCAGGCGCAGGTTGAACTCCGGGAAGTCGACCAGCACCGCCAGGTCGGGGCGCCGCCGGTCCGCTTCCCGCAGCAGGTCACGGTAGAGGCGCAGATAGGAACCGGCCTGAGCCAGCGCCGCCGCCGGCCCGATCGCACCGAGCCTGCTGACGTCGTGCAGGCAGTCGAAGCCAGCGCGGGCCATCTCGGGCCCCCCGCTGCCGAACCACTCGACCAGGCCGGGCGCCTGGGCTTCGAGCGCGTCCATGACCCGCGCCATGTGCCGCTCGCCCGAGGTCTCCCCGGTCACGACCAGAACGCGCTGCCCGCTGACGCTCATGGCTCTTCCCGATCAGGCAATCCGGGACTCGATCCAGCCGCCTCCCAGCACCCGATTCCCCTGGTAGAAGACCGCGGCCTGGCCGGGAGTCACCGACATCTGAGGCTCGTCGAACACCACCTCGGCGCCCCAGGCCCCGGACTCCTCCCGCAGCCGCAGCTCGGCCTCCGCCTTCCGGTGGCGCGAGCGGATCTTGACCTCCGCCCGCACGGGCTCCCGCGGGACGTGGCTGGACACCCAGGAGACCCGGCACGCACGGAGGCCCCGGCTGTAGAGGTCCTCGCGGTAGCCGACCACCACGGCGTTGCGGGCCGGCTCCACCCGCAGCACGTACAGGGGACGGTG
>JBFGHG010000257.1:0-5426 GCA_041578395.1 Acidobacteriota bacterium | reverse complement strand
GGCGGCCGGCCCGAGCGGTTCAACGCCCAGATGCATCCGATCGCGATTGCGATGAACAGAAACACGAAAATCCGTTCTGCTTCCATGGGTTCGTCCTTGGGCCCGTCGGGCCCGATTCCCGCGTCCGCCCGCAGTACGCCCGTGCCCGGTCGCAAAGTCCAGTAGAGGGCGCAGGCGTCCTCGGCGCGCAGCCGCGAGATCAGAATTTGCCTCTCTCCGGTCGATGCGCGCCACAAAACACACGAATACGTCTTGACATGGTGTCGTCCTCCTCGAAACGCACACGGAAGTGGGGATGCCGACCCGGCACCCCTCTCCCGTTGCATCCGTCCTGTTATGGAACTAGGGAATCGCTAATGGGCGAACAGGACGCTCACCCAAGTAGGTCACTTCGTAACCCATATGATTTGTTTCAATGCTCGGATCGATTATTTCACCGATCAGGATCGAACTACAAGAGCCGGCCGGGACAAAGTTTCCCGTGCTGGCGACCCTTTGCCGCGCGAGGCCGCGCGGGGCTCCGAGGATTCGACCTCACGCGCGGTCCCTCGGCGGATTTCCCGGGACGGGCTTTTGCCAGGTCACGATGTGAGCAGGCGTGTCGAACCGGACACTGCCCTCCGGCGTGACGTAACGGCGCAAGGCGAGGTCGGCTTCCTCCAGGATGCACTCGATCTGCTCGTGGCTCAGGACGACGCCCATGACGGGGAGCCATCCTCGCAGGTCCGCCTCCACCATGGTCCGGATGCTGGGGAATCGCGCCCTGCCGAGTTGGGTGGCGATCCGAACCGGGGCCAGGCCGGCGTCATCGAAGAGGGCTGCCAATTCCTCGAGGTCGCCCAGCCGGAAGGGCGCCCGCAGCGCATCGGCCGCCGGCCGGCCCCCGATCCGCTCGAGCAGCTCCACCTCGACGGGATACGCCTCCGAGTTCTCGAGCGACTCCCACACGGCGACCGCCATCCGCCCGCCGGGCGCCAGCACGCGCTTCATCTCGCCCAAGGCCTGCTGGCGGTCCCCGAAGAACATCAGACCGAACTGGCTGACCACCGCATCGAAGGAGGCGTCCGGATAGGGCAGCGACTCGGCCACCCCTTGCCGCCACTCGATTCGGGGAGCGAACCGCTCGGCCACCGAAAGCATTCCGGGGCTCGGGTCCAGGCCCGCCACGCCCCCCCGGCCCTGCTGCCGCGAGGCCGCTTCCCGGGCCAGGACCCCGGTGCCGCAGCCGACGTCCAGCACGCGCTGAGACGGCCGGATGCCCGCCGCCTCGGCCACCAGCGGGGCCCATTGCCGAAACAGCGCGGGCACGTGGAGGGCCTCGTACGCCTCGGCCGCGGCGATCTCGTCCGGGGACACCGGGTCGGTCAGGCCGACGAGCATGGCTACACTCCCTCCTGGCGGTGAGCGTCGGGGTGGTGATCGGCGACCAGGTTCAGTTGGACGCCGTGCTCGAGCAGCGCTTTGAGCCCTGCCAGCAGCAGCGAAAACCCTCCCATCGAATCGATGGCCTGCGCGACCACCTCGTCGTCGTTTCCGTGAAATCCCCAGTTGGAGATGGTGACGAGAGTCGTGCCGTCCGGGCGGGAGTCGAAGAGCCACTCCACCGGACAGGGAGGGTCTCCCCACTCGATCAGGATTCGCCGGTCGGGCTCCAGGGCCTTCACGGTGAGGCGCGTGGAGACCCCATACATCTCCCACTCCCAGCGGATCTCCTTGCCCGCTTCGAGTCTCCCGCTGCTCCGGGTGAACCAGAACTTCGTCGTAACGGCGGGGTCGACGAATGCTTCGAACACCTCGCCGGCGGGTCTGCGAATGAGCATCTGCGTCTTGACCACGAGTGCCTTCTTCTCGCCCAACTCGTACCTCCTTCTGATGGAGGTCGAACTTAACACCGGGAGTAGGAGGCCCGCAAATGCATGGTACGACCGCTCGGGACGTGGTAGCGTTCGACCCCAAAGGAGGAAGACCATGAGGATCGAGTCGAGTTCGGGCGGCCAGATGGGCACGTTCTGGGGCCAGTCTTACGAGTCGTACGATGCCGCGATTGCAGCCGCCGTGGAGGCAGCCCGCGAGGCTCTCGCCGGCAAGACGCTGGAGTGGCTGGAAGTGATCGAGTTCCGGGGCGGGTTCTCCGACGGACGGCTGCAGTATCAGACCGCGGTCCGGATCGGCTACGCGTAGAAAACCCAATCCGGCCGGCGCCCGGCGGCGGTGAAGATCAGACTTCGGGAAGGGCGGGCGGTGGGCGCCCGTCGGGGAGCTATGCCTGGAGAGCCACCACCAGCCTGCGCAAGAGCAGCCCGGCCTCGATGCCTTCCAGCATCCTGGCTTTCCTGCTCCGCTCCTCTTCGAAGACTTCTTCGCCTTCCTCGCGCCGGAGCTGCCCCGCCAGTTCGTCCCGGGCTCGAAGCAGCGCCTCGCAGGTGGCGCGAAACTCGGCCGTGACGTCCAGATCGAGCGTGACGGCGAAACCGGCCCGGCGGGCCAGCTCGGCCGGCGGCGCATCGGCGTTGACCTGTGCCGGTCCCAGCTCGGCGGCCCGGAGCCGATCGGACCGGCCGAGGCCGTCCGGCGTGTGGACGACGTAGCCCGCGATGCGGCCTTGGGGCGACAGCACGCGGTGGCACTCTCTCAACACGGAGAGCTTGTCGTCGATTCAGCAGAAGACGTCGGCGTGAACGATGGCGTCCACCGCACCGGCGCGTAACGGGAAGGCCCGGCCGTCGGCGGCCAGCACCTGGAAATACCCGGACGGCTCCCAGCCGGCTGCCCGTTCCCTGGCTTCGCGAAGCGCCTCCTGCGGTACATCCGTGGAGAGTACCCGGCAGCCGGCGGCCCGGGCGAGATGCGCTCCGGGCCAGCCGCGCCCCGCGCCGACGTCCAGCAGGAGGCTGCCGGCGCCCAGCTCGAGGCATTGGCTGAGGGTGTGGGCCTGCTCCAGCGTGGTGTACCCCTGGAGTCCGGCGTCCTGTCCCAGGGCGATCCGCTCTACCGTTCTCGCCGCCCGCGAACGCCGCACCGAGTATCTCGCCTCGAAGGAGCCCAGGTCGTCCTTCCCGTCGGGTGCTTGTGGCATGGC
Organism: Acidobacteriota bacterium; assembly: GCA_041578395.1. Classification (GTDB taxonomy): domain Bacteria; phylum Acidobacteriota; class UBA6911; order RPQK01; family JANQFM01; genus JBFGHG01. The sequence continues at coordinate 2,347 of JBFGHG010000257.1, read as the reverse complement.
TTCTCCTGCGGCACCGCTGCGCCGTGCCGGTCACATGTTGTCGTTGACGAAATCCAGGGCCGTGGCCGTATCCATGCGGAACTGGTAGTCCACCCCGATGCACGGCGTAATGCCGAAGGACACGACGGCACCGACGATGGGGGTGTCCTGGTAGAAGATGGGCCCACCCGAATCCCCGAAACAGGTCCCGCCGGTCCCGCCGCCAGGGTTGTTGGTGAACTTGGCGCTGGCGCCGGGGCCGTTGAAGGAGCTGTTCAGCTCGATCAGCCGGACGGTGGTCCGGTAGCGCGCGAAGTCGTCCGAGAAGAAGGGGTTCAAGACGCCCTGCAGGCCGTAGCCCACGGCGGTCCAGGTATTCGTCGAGTTTCCGTTCTCCGCCAGGACGTCTTCCAGGAACCCTTCGCTGGGTAGAACGCCGTAGGTGGGCAGGAAGGCCGGTTCGGACAGGATCACCAGCCCGACGTCGAAGGTGAAGGGGAACTCGCTGTAGTCGTCGTACTGGGGGTGCGGGATGACCTCGTCGGCGAGGATCCACCGGTCGTCCAGCCAGTCCTGGAAGACGGGGAAATCGTCGACCCCTTCGAATGCGTCCTCGTCGAAGCGGACGTAGGTGACCTCGTTGGTGTTGCCGAACTCCTCCGTGCAGTGCCCCGCCGTCAGCATCACGGTGGGGGACAGCAGGGTGCCGGTGCAGCTGAAGAACCCGACGCCGTTTTGCACGAACAGCAGCGTGCCGACGTGCGGATGGGCGTCTCCGTCCGGCACGCCGAAGGTGATGGCCCCGACGATGCCCGCCCCGGCGAGCAGCAGGGACGCCAGAGCACTCCAGACAAACAGTTTTCTCATGTACGGTCTCCGTTCAGTCGTCGCCGAACAGCGACTGCACGTTGCGTGGCGGGAACAGGTCCTGCGTCGTCAGCACCAGCCCGTCCTGCTGCAGGGGCAGGATTGCGACCGGCACGTTGCTGCTGAACTCCGCGGAAGTGGCGCCCTCCACGTTCATCAGTTCCTCCAGGAACCTCGAGATCTGCTGTCCGGGCATCAGTTCCACCGACCCCATGTCGGTGACGTTGCCGGCGGCATCCACGGACGCCAGCAGGACGTCGGCCGGAACGTCGTTGGTGAACGGATTCAGGACGGCCAATCCGGTCCTGCCCTGCTGGCCGATCGGGAACGAGCCCCGCTGGCGCAGCTGCCGTCCCGGCACCTGGGCGCGCGCGGCCAGGTTGCCCTGACTCACGATCGAGAACTCGGTTTGAGCCACCACCCGGTCGTTGAACGAGAAGATTCTCAAGGACCCGGTGTGGATCTGGCTGGGGTCGCTGCTCGCGGACTCGACGCTGGCCGTGCCATTGGCCGGGATCTGCACGCTGATCGAGGGACTCGGCTCCCCGTTGACCGGATTGCGCAAAAGCGCCGTGGTTTCTCCGTTGGGGCCGAGGCTGAGAACCGACACCTGGGACGTCGTCGTCGAGAGGTTGATCAGGGAAATGGTCGTGCTGAAGCTCAGCGAGGTCGGGTCCCCTCCATGGCCGAACTGGGGCAGGAAGAACTCGGCAAGCGGCTGGGAACCTCCCGCTCCCGGGGCCGACCGTTCGGAGTAGCTCAGGATCGCGGCCGCGGCGATCGTCGCCAGCAGCAGCCTCGTCTTCCAACCGGCCCGCGTCTGGATTCGTCTGGACATCGTGGTCTTCTCCTCCCTGGAAACTTGGATCGTTGCCGATCGTCTGTTGACAGTCGGTGAAAGGTCTCGCTGCCCGTCGGGATGACGATGTCACGTGAGGGTCACTGCAACGCCGCGCCCGCCGGCGCCCCGGCGCGCCTCGCCGTTCTCAGCATTTTCTCAGCGCGAAAGCGAAAGAAACCCAACACCCATGGCGTCAATGCCTCAAAACTAGCACCGGTACTTTCCTGAATCAATCCAGATCTCACATCTCTCTTGACAGACATATCTGGCAGATATATCTTTTAGAACTATATGGAGGACGACTGGAAATGGCCCGATCCAACCGCAGCCGCTTCGCCATTCTGGGGATGCTCTCGATCGGAGAGCGCTCCGGCTACGACCTCAAAAAGGAATTCGAGCGCCGGATGAGCCACTTCTGGGCCGAGAGCGCGGGGCAGATCTATCCGACTCTGAAAAAGCTTCTGGACGAGGGACTGGTCCGGATCCAGCGTGAGTCGGGCACCGGCCGCCGAGGCCGGACGGTATACGGGATCACTGCCCGCGGCCGGCGGGAGCTGCGCGGCTGGTTGCGGCGGCCGCCTCAGCGCGAGCAGGTGCGCAACGAGATCCTGCTCAAGCTCTATTTCGGCCCGGAGATGGGCCCCGAAACCGCCCTCGAGC
>JBFGHG010000256.1:0-5427 GCA_041578395.1 Acidobacteriota bacterium | reverse complement strand
CCCTGTTGCCGTTTTCGCTGGCCGAACTCCAGCGCGGCGAGAGCGGACCCAGGGATCTCGATGCCCTCCTGTACGCCGGGCTTTATCCGCCCCTGTACGACCGCCCGGTCGAACCGCGCACCTGGCACGCCAACTACAACCGGACCTACGTGGAACGGGACGTCCGCCAGCTGATCAACGTCAGGGACCTCGCAACGTTTCAGCGGTTCGTCCGGTTGTGCGCCGGGTCGGTCGGACAACTGCTCAACCTCTCCGCGCTGGGGACGGAGTGCGGCGTCTCCCACAACACGGTCGCCTCCTGGCTGTCGGTGCTGGAGGCGAGCTTCCTCACCTTCCGGCTGCAGCCTTATTTCAAGAATTACCGCAAGCGCCTGGTGAAGACCGCCAAGATCTACTTTTACGACACGGGACTGGCCGCCTGGCTGATGGGAATCCGGGAGCCGGGGCAGCTGGCGATTCACCCGGCACGCGGGGTGCTGTTCGAGTCATGGGTGATCAGCGAACTCGTCAAGTCCCATGCCAACCGGGGGCTGGAGCCGGACGTCTATTTCTGGCGAAGCCACGCGCGCCACGAGGTCGACTTGATCGTCCAGAGCGGCCTGAAGTCGTGGGCCGTGGAGGCCAAATCGGGCCAGACGCTGGCTTCGAGTGCGTTCCGCAGCCTGCAGCGCTACCTCGAGATGGCCGGGGACGACGTGAGCCGTGCAGTGGTGGTCCATGGAGGAGATCAGGCAGCACACCGGTCCGGTATCGACGTCGTGCCCTGGGACCAATGGGGGGAGCAGCTGGAGCAGCGGGTTAGCTGAGCCCCTCGCCCGTGCTGCTGTTCATCATGGTCCGGAAGCACCTGCTGACCCAGGACGACATCCAGACGGATGCGGCAAAAGCGGCCCCGATCTGAACCGGGCCCGCTCGTTGCTGGAAGAGTTGGACGCCGAAATCCCATACCTCCCACCCTACGACCCCGCGAGAGACGAGAAACTCCCGCGGGAGGACGAGGTGGCGGCCGCCATCGAGAAGCTCCGGGCGGAGAAGGAAGCGAAGCCGGCCGCCGAAGACCCCGAGTGACCTACCCGGCCGGCAGGAACGTCAGCTCCAGGTAGCGCACCGTCCGGCCGTCCTCACCCGGCACCCAGTAGTCGTGCACCTCCCTGCTCCCCTCCCGGCGGATCTCGACGCGCAGCGGAGACGGCCCCCGCGGCGTGGACTGCGTGCCCTCGAGCGTCCCGCCCCGATCGTGCAGCGTCCCTTCCAGCACCGAGACGCCGCCCGACGAGGTGTCCGTCCAGACGTACCAGAACCGGCCCGTGGCCTCGTCGAATCCCGTCATCCCCGTCCCTTCGAACCCGCTGCCGTCCGGACCCACTTGCGACTGCAGCACGCGTCCCTTCAGGATCATGCGGCGGCGGGTGTCGAGCGTGGAGACCTGCGGCTCCCCGTCCGGCACCGGCCAGAACTTCACGGTCAGCCGGTACTCTCCGGCCCGGGCAGCCAGCGTGGCACGGGCATCCTTGCCCGTGATTCCGTCGTTGCCACCCTCTCCGGCGGCCAGTACAGCGGCAGTCCCGATCAGCCCCACGGCCAGCACGGCACTCAGTGACTTCTTCATGGCTTTCTTTCCTTTCCTGCAATGAACCTCGTTTTCAGACACGTCATTGAGTGACCCGACGCGGGTCAGGGGTTGCACGTTTTTCGCGTGCAACCTTGCCGACTGCCAATGTCACTCAGGGGGTGGAGAATGAAAATGCGGAATCCGAAATGAACGGCGACGACACCCTGCAGTTGGAACGGTTCGAGCAGCAACGGGACGAGGCGGCGTTTCACGCACTCTACCGCAGCCACACCCCGAGGCTCTACGCCTTGGCCATGCGGCTGAGCGCGGGCTCGCGCTCCGACGCCGAAGAGCTGGTGCAGCAGGCCTGGGTACGCGCCATCCAGCGGCTGGACCGGTTCGAGCGGCGCTCCTCCCTGCGGACCTGGCTCTCGGGGATCCTCGTCAACTGTTACCGCGAGCAGTCCCGGCGCCGCGGGCGGGCGCCCCTCGAATTGGACGAAGAGACGCGGCCGCGGGCCGCGGCCACCATCGCGGAGTTCCCCCCGCGCCTCTCCCAGGCGGACCCGATCGACGTCGAGAGGGCGCTGGCCCGGCTGGCGGACGGCTACCGCGAGGTGGTGGTGCTGGTCGACGTCAACGGCTGCAGCCACCGCGAGGTGTCCGAGATGTTGGGAATCAGCGAAGGGACTTCCAAGAGTCAGCTGGCCCGGGGACGGGCCCGGCTGCGGGAACTGCTGTCGGATCGGCCCCGCAGCGGCACGCGAAGAGGCACATCATGAAAGACGATTCTCACGACGCAGGCGGGCCCCCGCAAAGCGGCGAGCTTTCCTCGCTGCCCCGGGAAATGCAGCCTCCGCCCGAACTCGAGCGGAAGGTGATGGAGGAACTCCGGCGGCGCGGCCTGATTGGAACCGCTTCGCAGCCGCGGAGCCGGTCCGGCCAACCCTTCGCCGCCCTGGCGCGCACCGGGCTGGCGGCGGCCGCCTCGCTGGTCCTGGTGGCGGTGGGGTTCCTGCTGGGACGGGCCACCGCGCCGGAGCTACCCGCCCCGGGCGCCGCCCAGACGCAACGTCCGACGCTGTATGCGCTGTCGCTGTTCGAGACGGACGGCTTCCAGCGCGCCGAAGGGGCCGGCGCGCTCGAGCGCTATCAAGAATACAGCCGCTGGGTGGCCGAAGCACGCAGCCGCGAGCAGTTCGTGACCGGCGAAGACCTGACCGTGGACCGGGGTTGGTTACTCGCCCCCATGGCCGACGCCGAGCCGGGAGTGTCTCCACCCGCCAGCGCCAGCCTGTCGGGCATCTTCTTCATCACGGCCGACGGCGAGCAGCAAGCGCTGGAGCTGGCCCGACAGCTGCCGCACCTGCAGCACGGGGGCTATGTAGTGATGCAGGAAGTGATTCCCACCGACGCGCCGCCGCGGCTGCAGTGAGCGAACCGGTTGGGGGCCGGCCTTCACGACGGCAGGAATGCCCGTCTCATGGCGTCCGGGGCCGATTCACCGGCTGCCCCTGGAACTTCCCCGCCCTAACCGCCGCCGTCCTTGACCATGTCGTCGCCGCTGCGCGACTCCAGGGGACCGCCGCCGTCCTTGGCCATGTCGTCTCCGCTGCGCGACTCCAGCGGACCGCCGCCGTCCTTGGCCATGTCGTCGCCGCTGCGCGACTCCAGCGGACCGCCGCCGTCCTTGGCCATGTCGTCTCCGCTGCGCGACTCCAGGGGACCGCCGCCGTCCTTGACCATGTCGTCTCCGCTGCGTGACTCCTGCGGATCAACTGGTTTCGCTTCCTTGCTGTCCATGATGGTCTCCCTTCACACGTGAAGGAGGAGACCGCAACAGAGGTCGGGTTCCTTCCCCCACAACCCATTGAGTTGATTGCCCCAGCCTTGTTCGTGGCCTTGCAGCCGAGAATGTCGAGAGGGATGCGGGGCCTGCTCGGGCCTCAACTCTCCAGCTCTTTGAGGAATTAGTAACGCAAGGGGGGGAAAATGTTTAGTGCCGATTCAAATCGCGATGGCGTGCCAGTCGCCTTGCAGAACGAATCCCGCCCAGAAATACGGCTCGTTCCAGTAGGGATGCTCTTTCATGAACCGCTGCGTGTCCCGCAAGGCAGCCGCCGGCGACTGCCCCCGCAGGAAGATGCCCTCGTAAAACCGGGCCATGAAGGCCGCAGTGGCCTCATCGTCGATTTCCCAGAGGCTCACCATCAGCTTGGAGGCGCCGGCGAAGAAAAACCCCCTCGTCCAGCCCACCAGCCCTTCGCCCTGGACCCGCTCGCCGAGCGCTGTCTGACATCCGCTCAAGACGATCAGGGAGGCGGGAAGGTTCAGGGTATAGATCTCGTGCAGCGCCACCGATCCGTCGCGAGGCTCCCCGCCGGGGGTGACTCCCGACAGGACGAGCCGGGAGTGGGGAGGATGTTCTTCGTCGATCAGGGCATGGCTGGCGACGTGGATGATCCGGTACTCCTCGAGGACTCCCGAGAGCACCAGCTCGCGGTTGGCGTCGAACCCGCGCGCAACGTGGGATTTCTCGGGGGGCACCAGCTCCCGGATGGAGTCGGCCTCCGCGCCGGACCAGCGCAGGCGCCGCAACCCGTCGGAGGCCGCCAGCCGCGTGGCCGCCACCCGATCAGACAGGCTTCGCCTCGGTGGACTCGCCTTCAGCCTTTCGTCCTTCGCGGAGAACACCGGATCGGCGAGGATCGCGACCAGGCGGGGCGGGAGGGGGTTCGATTCCCTTCGGTGCAGATCTTCCAGCGCCGCGGCCAGAGGGAGCTGAACCAGCTCGTAGCGGTCGATCAAGGTGTCTTCGGGTTGTCCGGCGAGAGAGAGCGGGAGCAGCAGCGCGGAGAACGGGACGTAGTGCAGCATCCCGTCGGCGACGATCACGAGCCTCCGGGCCTCGGGATGGGCGGCCACCGGACCCAGCAGGTGGCTGCTCAAGGGCTCCGTGGCCATGGTGGCGGCTACGACCTTGCGGCGCTGCCGGCTGCTCCAACCGTCGTAGACGACCTGGGCCAGGTCCTCGATGGTCTTCCGGGGGGGAAGCCGGTGGCTCGAGAAGTGAGACCTGCCGACCAGGAACAGGACGCTCGATTCCTCGCCCAGAAAAAATCGCAGCAAGAGGGTATCGGGGTCGAGCAGCTGCTGAATGGCGGGCAGATCGGGCCTTCTCGGGTTTCGCAGCTCCGGGAAGCGATGGCTCTGCACCACGATCTGCCCGCGCACCTTGTCGTACTCCCGGGTCAGCCGGCGCAGGTCGCGGTCGATGCGCGCCACCTCCGGGCCGTCGCCTCCCCCGGCCAGCAACGCGGTCCGCTCCCCGTACAGGGCGTTCATCCGCTGCTGAATGTTCTTCTCCTCCTGCCGGAGTTCTTCCGGGACGTCATCGCGCACCTCCGCTTCCGACTGCGCCAGAGCCTCGTAAAACAGCCGTCCCCGCTCGGAGTCGGCAAATTCGAAGGCGGCCCGCTCCAGTCCCCGATCGGGCTGGCTCCGGTGCATCTCCAGCAGGAGGTCGACGTAAAATTCGAGGAAGCCCTGGAAATTCGACTGCGGGCGGAGTTCCGCGCCGAAGGCCCGGGCGGAGCTGCGGAGCACTTCGATCAATCGAAAGGCCTGTTCCATGCGCCTCTTGGCGTCCTCCGGCCGGCCCAGGTCCCGGTCCGCGCGGGCCCAGACGGCCTGAGCGTAGGCGAGGCGGTCGGGGTCCTCGATGCGGGTCAGAGCGGGATAGGCGGATTCGAGCTGCTCGATCGCCTCTTCGGGCCGGGCCAGCCTCTGCAGCTGGGCAGCCAGCCCCAGCCTCACCTGCGCTTCTTCCACCTCGCTACCCGAATCTCTTGCCAACTCCAGCGCCCGCTGGTAGT
>JBFGHG010000255.1:0-5434 GCA_041578395.1 Acidobacteriota bacterium | reverse complement strand
GCGCTCGCAGGCGTACGCCGACCACCCGCTTCCCATCGGCTACGGCCAGACGATCTCCCAGCCCTACATCGTGGCCCTGATGACCCAGCTGGCCCGCCCGCGGCCCGGCCACAAGGCGCTGGAGGTAGGGACCGGGTCGGGGTATCAGGCGGCGGTGCTCTCGCGGCTGGTCCAGCACGTGTACACGATCGAAATCGTGCCCGAGTTGGCCGAGCGGGCCCGGCAGGACCTGCAGCGGCTGGGGTACGAAAACGTCACCGTCCGTCACGGGGACGGCTACCAGGGCTGGCCGGAAGAAGCGCCCTTCGACCTCGTGATCGTGACCGCCGCACCCCCCAAGATCCCGCAGCCCTTGCTCGACCAGCTGGCCGACGGAGGCCGGCTGGTGATTCCGGTGGGGCCCAGCGGCGGGATTCAGTTCCTGAAGGTCGTACAGCGGAAGGGCGACGAGTTCGAGGAGTCGACCGAGATCCCGGTCCGCTTCGTCCCCATGACCGGAGAAGCCCAGCGCGTTCCCTGACTATTCTCGAGAATGCCCGTTGCGGTGCCGGTAGTAGAGATACACCGGAATTCCCGCCGCCAGCGTGGCCGCCCCCGCCAGGCTCTCCTTGACGTAGGAGGTCACCGCGCTGATCAGGATCAACGAGTTGACCACCACGAAGACCGCCGGCAGGACCCGGTAGAACAACCAGAAGGGCTGCAGCTTGCGGGGGCCGGGACCCAGCTGGAAAATGCCGGAGACCGTCAGCGTCGTGAACAGCACCAGGATGGCCCCGGAGAAGAGCAGGATCTGCTGAAACTCGGCCACGGTGACCAGCACCACCGCGATTCCGCTCTGGAACCAGATGGAGCGCAAGGGCAGGTGACGCCGGGTGTCGACGTGGCTCAGCCAGCGGGGAAAGAGGTTGTCGCGCGACATGGCGAAGTAGACCCGCGGGCCGGCGATCGCCATGGCGGTCAGCGAAGAGAGCAGGGCCGACAGGATCAGCAGGCTCACGAAGTGGCTGCCCAGCGCTCCGAAAACGGCCGAGGCGGCGGCCTGGGCCACGGCGATTTCCCCCGCCAGTTGGGCGGCTGGCACCGCCCCGAAGTAGGCCAGGTTGACCAGCAGGTAGGCGCCGATGACCGCCACGGTCCCCAGAATCAGGGCGGCCGGGATGTTGCGGAGCGGGTGGCGCACCTCCTCGGCCACGTAGGCGGCGGCGTTCCAGCCGCTGTAGCCGAACATCACCAGGATCAGGGCCGAGCCCAGCGCGCCCAGCTGCACCTCGGAGGCGGGGGCCGCCAGCAGCGGGCCCAAATTCTCGGCGGCCGGGGAGTTCCACAGCACCACGATCCCGAAACCCACGATCAACCCCAGATTGAGCAGGGTGATGGCCGAGTGCAGGTGGGTGCCGAAGCGCAGTCCCAGCGAGATGAAGACGCTCACGCACAGGATCGTGACCACCGCCACCGCCTTGTAGCGCAAGGGACTGGCCGCCAGCGCTCCGGGCAGGTAGGGCTCGAGGTATTCGCCGAAAGCCAGCGCGGTAGCCGCCACCGGGGCCGAGAAGCCGATCAGCAGCGAGGCCCATCCGGAGAGGAAGGCCGGCAGCGCGCCGTAGACCGGGAAGAGGTAGGCGTACTCGCCTCCGGCGCGGGGGATCTGGCGGGCCAGCACCGAGTAGCAGGCGGCCCCGATCAGGGCCAGCACGCCTCCCACCAGCCACACCCCGAGTACCCAGGGAGAACTGCCCAGTTGCTGGGCGATCAGCCCGGAGGTGGTGAAGATCCCCACGCCGATGATGTTTCCCACGACCAGGAAGACGGAGGAGGAGAGGTTGATCTCGCGAAAAAGGCCCACGCCATTATTTTACTCGAAGAGGCCCGCCGCTCGGGCTGAGCGCCCCGCTTCGGGTAACTTTCCGAACCGCCGGCGACGCCGGCCCCGGGGAGCGGGAGCCTTCGCCTCAGCAATCCGACTGTGGCTGCGTTTCCAGGTATTCCTTGACGATGAGGTAGGTGCCGTCCGGTTGCCTTTCGATGACCATGTAATACCCCGAGTCGACGTAGCATTTCAGCACGGAGTAGCGCTCGGCGTCGATTCTGGCCCGGGTCCCCTGGAGGGAGATCGTGACGTCCGTGAACGTGCTCCTGTCCCCCTGGGCCTTGGCCAGCGGCATGGCCGACGACACCAGCGACTTCCACTGCCGCCCGGTCATCTCCATGGTCCTGTCCGGCAACTGGGGATAGCGCCGCAGTACGCGGATCGTGGCAGCCTCTGAATACATCTCCGCCACGGCGGGGTCGTAGGCTTCGCCCAGCCGAAGGTAGCGGTCGAAGAAGCCGCGGGCCGCCTCCTCTTGGGCCGGTTCCTGGGCCGCCACCGGCCACCCGAGCGCGACGCACGAAGCAATGAGCACGACGGGGATTCTCATCGACGTCCTCCTTCGACTCGAGTCGAATTCCTGCACGCCATCACGGCCTATCGTACCCGCAAATGGGCATCGTAATCGATCCCGCCGGCTGCTATGATGCGAAGTCATGCGAACGCTCCTGCTGGCCGCCCTGCTGTTGCCCTGGCAAACGCCCGCACTGGGCCCTCTGGACGGGGCCGACCTGCCTCCCACCGACCTCGAGCGCGTCGGGGTGGGGGACGAGGCGCCCGACTTCCGGCTCGAGGACGAGTCGGGGAGCGTGCATCAGCTCTCCGACTACCGGGGCAGCAAGAAAGTCGTGCTGGTCTTCTTCCGCGGCCACTGGTGACCCTACTGCGTGGCCCAGCTCGGCGAGCTGGCTTCCCTGCTGGACGAGGGGCAGAAGCAGAGCGTGCAGGTCCTGGCCGTCAGCCCCGACAGCCACGAGCAGGACCTCCAGCTGCTGGACAAATTGGAGAAAGCCAAGGGAGTGCGTCTCGATTACCCCTTGCTCTCCGACCCGGACCATCGCGTCATCGATCGCTACGGCATCCTCAATCCCGGCCGCGGCATCCCGCACCCGGCAACCTACGTGATCGACGAAGAGGGGATCGTCCGCTGGATGTTCCTGGAGACCGACTACACCGTCCGGCCCGGCAACGAAGAGGTCCTGCAGGCGCTGCAAGCCCTCGATTGACTCCGCCTCGCCCGCCCGTCTGAACCGTTCGGGCGGAAGCGTGTCTCCTTTGCTTGGGCGCACGAAATGGCCCACCGCTTGAGGGCCCTCGAGCACTTCTCTACACCCTGTTTCTTTTGGAAGGAGAAGTGCGCATGCTGAACAAGGTGTCGTGGAGCCTCGTCCTCATTCTGGGCCTGCTGGGAGTCCATGCCCTGGCGGGCAGCTTCAACGCCGTGCTGGGGTGCCAACCCGACGTGGACGGCGCCTTTTGCGAGGCGGGCCCGTTCGGTTCCGGCTACACGTACGGCTGGAGCGCGACGGGCAACCTGGCGCTGAGACCCCCACTACTCCCCGAGCATCTCCTTCACGATCGTCGCCAGCGTGGCTTCGTCCTGGAAGTTGAGCAGGTGGCGGACGATCGTGCCCTCCTCGTCCACGAAAAAGAGCATCGGGTAGACGTTGACGTTGCCGAAGGCCTTGCGGGCGGCGGCGTCCAGGTGGGCGTTGACGTACTTCGTCTCGCTCTTGGCCAGGTACTGGTCGCGCTGCTCCTTGCCCACCTCGATTCCCAGCACACGGTCGGCGTTCAACCCGATGACCTGGAACTTCTCCGAAGAGTATTCGCGGTCCAGGCGGCTGAGGATCGGGGCGATGCGCACGCAGGGGGGACAGCCGGTGAACCAGAAGTAGAGCAGCGAGTGCTTCCCCTCGAGGTCCTGGCGGCTGATCCGTTTCCCGTCCAGCGTCTCCAGGTCGAATTGGGGCACGGGTTTGCCCTCCCAACCGCCCAGGCGCACCTCGCTGCCGCGGGCGCGCACGAACTGCTGGATGTTGACCACCGAGACGGCGATGACCTCGCCGCTGTCGGGGTCCCGACTGAACATGGGGGGCACCCGCGGATCCGCTTCCATGACGCGCAGCAGCAGTTCGACCGAGGCCGGGCTGATGGCGAACCGCTGGCCGATCCGGGCGCGGGTGGGGAGCTTGCCGGTCTGCTCCAGGTCTTCTTTCAGAAACGGCGGGATCTGGAAGAAGATCTCGTACAGCTTGGCCAGGAACGCCCGTTCTTCGGCGCCGAAGCGGCTGTCGTTGTGCAGGTCCGAAAAGGTCACCCGCCCGCCGCTGTCCGCCATCACCTGCCGGACCTCGCTCAGCACGCGCTGCTCGACGGCGGCGTCGCTGAAGGCGATCGCCAGCAAACTGAGGACTAACGCGAATCTCTTCATGCGCACGACTCTACAACAATTGGCGACTCGGCTGTCGGACCGGCCCCGTGTACAATACCGCCGCGATGTACGTTTCCCGGCAAGGTTTTCGGCGGCTGGTGGCGGAGGCCCTGGACGACCTGCCCGACTCCTTCTACGAGCTGATGGAGAACGTGGACGTGGTGGTCGAGGAGGAGCCTCCGCCGGACGTGGCCCGCGAGTTCGAGGGGCTCCTGCTGGGCCTCTACCAGGGAGTCCCGCTGAGCCAGCGCGGCGTGGCCGACTTCCAGCTGCCCGACAAGATCTCCATCTACCGGCGCAACATCCTGCGCGTCTGCCGCACCACCGACGAGGTGCGGGAGCAGGTTCGCCAGACCGTGCTGCACGAGATCGGGCACCACTTCGGCCTGGACGAGGACCAGCTGGAAGACGCCGGTTATTGAGCACGAGGTACGATCGAAATGACGAGCAGACTGGTTTTGGCCGCGGCGATCCTGGCGGCAACCTGGCAAGCCGCCCCGGCTTCCGGCGAGATCGAGTCCGAGGTGGAGGCCGAGCTTCCTTCGCTGCTGCAAGCCTACCGGCACCTGCACGCCCATCCCGAACTCTCCTACCAGGAAGAGGAGACCGCCGCCTATCTGGCGCGGGAGCTGCGCCAGCTGGGATTCGAGGTGACCGAACGGGTGGGCGACTACGGCGTCGAAGGCCGAATCTCCTACGGGCTGGTGGCGGTGCTTCGCAACGGCGAAGGGCCCGTGGGACTGGTGCGCACCGACCTGGACGGCCTGCCGGTGCAGGAGCAGACGGGCCTTCCCTACGCCAGCCGCGCCCGGGGACGATCGGACGGGGGAGACCCGGTGGCGACGATGCACGCCTGCGGCCACGACCTGCACATGGCCTCGTTTCTGGGTACTGCCCGGCTGCTGAGCCGCTGGCGCGACCGCTGGCGGGGAACCCTGGTGATGATCGGCCAGCCGGCCGAAGAGCGGGGAGCCGGCGCCCGCGCCATGCTGGCCGACGGCCTCTACGAGCGCTTCCCCCGGCCCGATTTCGCCCTGGCGCTGCACACCGACGCGGGCCTGGAGGCGGGCACCGTGGGGCTGGTCTCCGGCTACGCGCTGGCCAACGTCGACTCGGTCGACATCGAGGTGCGC
>JBFGHG010000254.1:0-5445 GCA_041578395.1 Acidobacteriota bacterium | reverse complement strand
GTGCTCGGCAATCGCCTGCACGGTGGCATCGGGCAGCCATTCCCCGGTCTGCTCCTTTGCCTTTTCGCCGGCCAGGATCTCCACCCAGGCGATCTGCCTGCCGTCGCTGTAGCTGGCTGCGACGGCCGCGTCCAGGATGCGCCGGGTGGCCTTCCAGATGTCGGGGCCGATACCATCTCCCTCGATGAAAGGGATGAGGGGCTGAGAGGGGACGGAGAGCCGACCGTTTTCGACGCTGATCTTCTCACTCATGGGCTTCCTCGGATGCGGCAAAAAAGCTATACGTTATCCTGCCCGCCGTTGGCCAGTCAAACCCGCGGAGATGCCTCGGTTCGGGGACGACGCCCCCGCCCGCGCGGGGAGTGCTGCAGGCGCCACCCCAGACTGGAATCGACCTTGCCTCCCTTTTGGGTGTGACCCGGAGGTTCGTCATGCCCAGCTCGACTTCGACGCATATCGATGCCAAGGCGCTCGCCCTGGCGGTTTCGCTGTTCTGGGGATTCATCGTGCTGATCGTCGCCCTGGGGAACCTGGGCCTGCCCCCCTACGGCAGCACGTTCCTGGAAATCGCGGCCTCGATCTACCCCGGCTACGAGGCGGGTTCCAGTCTCCCGCAGTTACTGCTGGTGACGTTCTACGCCCTGGTAGACGGGGCCATTGCGGGCGCCGTGGTGGCCTGGCTTTACAACCGTTTCGCCGGATGAAGGTGGCACGGCCTTCCGGGCCGTGATTCTCCGTGTCGGCAATGACGGGCAAGGATCCCCTTCCACGTGGGTTTCAGGGCCGACGCCAGAAGTACTGGATGTCCGCGATGAAACCTGCGGCCCCGGTCAGCAGCACCTCCCCGCCCGGCTCCCACTGCACGGTCTGGCTGCCGGTCCGAGTGCGGACCGTCACCGGAGACTTGGCCACACCGTGCCGCAGCGCCGCAACCGCCGCGCCGCACGACCCCGTCCCGGAGGAATGGGTGGGCCCCACGCCCCGCTCCCAGATGCGGATCTCGAGCAGGTCGGGGCGCCGCGCCCTCACGAAGCTGACGTTGGTCCGTTCGGGAAAGCGCCGGTGCCTCTCCAGCCCGGCTCCCAGCTCGCGGAACTCCTCCTCGCCCGGGAGCTCGCCCACCAGCAGGGCGCACTGCGGATTGCCCACCGACAGGGCGTGTACGCGCACTCTGCGGCCCTTCACCTGCAAAGGGAAGTCGCGGACCTCCTCCACTCCCTCCGCCGCCCGAAACGGTATCTCGGAAGGCCGGAAGCGGGGCGCCCCCAGGTTGGACTGGTAAGTCCACGAGCGCTGGCCCGTCTCGGTCAGACGGTAGACCTTGTCGCCGGAACGGGTCGCCAGCACCACCTCGGAGTCCAGCGTCAGCCCCCGATGGTGGAGGAAGGCGGCGGCGCAGCGGGCGCCGTTTCCCGACATCCCGGCTTCGCTGCCGTCCCGGTTGAAGATCCGCAGCGAGGCGCGCCCTGCCGTCGGCTCCAGGAAGACGCAGCCGTCCGCCCCCAGCCCGAAGTGCGCCTCGCACACGTCCCGGGCGAAGTCCGAATACTCCTCGGCCGGGACGTGCGACGAGACCAGCACCAGGAAGTCGTTGCCGTAGCTGTGGTACTTGGAGAGCGGGATCACGGCGCCGGCCGCCTCACAGCCTGCGCCCCCGTCCCACCAGCTGGTCCAGGACCTCCTGGGAGACCTCCTCGAGCGATTTGCCCGTCACGTCGATGACCGGCCAGGTGGGGTTCTCCTCGAAGACGGAGTGGGCGTAGCCCAGCTCGTCCTTGATGCGGTGCAGGTCGGCGTAGCTCGAGTCGCTGACCCCCAGCCGGCGCAGCCGCTCCCGGCGGATCTCGGCCAGCCTCTCGGCGTCGATGGTCAGACCGGCGATCTTGTGCTGGTCGACTTCGAAGAGCTTGCGCGGCGGCCTCAGGTCCGACACCAGGGGTACGTTGGCCACCATCCAGCCCTCCTGCGCCAGGTAGATGCTCAGCGGGGTCTTGGAGGTACGGCTGATTCCGACGAGCACCAGGTCGGCCGACTCCACCTCGTCCAACCCGCGCCCGTCGTCGTGGCGGATGGCGTACTCGATGGCGTCGATGCGCTGGTAGTACTGCTCGTCCACCTTGTGCAGCAGCCCCGGCTGGGCCGTGGGAACCTTGTGAAAGAAGCTGGCCAGCTTGTCCATCAGCGGGCCCAGCATGTCGATGTGCTCCATGCCCACGCGCTCGGCGTGGTACACGAGCGCCCCCCGCAGGTCCGTCGACACGAACGTGTACACCACCAGCGTGGGGTGGATCGCGGCGGCCTCCAGGATCGACTTGATCTGGGACTCCTCGCGCACGTTGGAATAGCGCGTGATGACGATGTCTTCCTTGAACTGCACCATGGCCGCCTTGAGGATGACGTGGGCGGTCTCCCCGGTGCCGTCGCTGGCTATCAAGACGTGATAGTCCTTCATCCCCTCGCCCTCACGCTCCTCCCGGCCCCGTGGCCCTCACTGGAGCGAATCCGAGACTTCCCGAACCTCCGCTTCGATCAATTGCCGGATCTCCCCGAGCCTCTCCGGGGTGGTGGCCTCGAACCGCAACACCAGGGCGGGCTGCGTGTTGGAGGCACGCACCAGACCCCAGCCGTCCTCGAACTCCACCCGCACACCGTCCACGGTGACGGTGCGGAACCGCGAGCCGAGCCGCTCGCGCAGCCGCTCCACCACCTGGAACTTCACCGACTCGGGCGTCTCGAGACGCAGTTCGGGGGTGCTGAAGGTCTGCGGAAGGTCGGCCAGCAGCTGGGCCAGACCCTGGCCCGACTCGGAGAGCAGCCGCAGCAGCCGTCCCCCCGCGTAGGTGGCGTCGTCGTACCCGAAGTACTCGTCGGCGAAGAAGATGTGGCCGCTCATTTCTCCGGCCAGCAAGGCCCCCTCCTGCTTCATCTTGGATTTGATGAGCGAGTGGCCCGCCATCCACATCACGCCCCGGCCCCCGTGCGCCTCGATGTCCCGGTAGAGGTTCATCGAGCACTTCACCTCCGCAATTATCGTCGCTCCAGGGTGGCGGCTCAAGACCTCCCGGCTGAAGAGCACCATCAGCTCGTCGCCCCACACGATCCGGCCCGAGGCGTCCACGGCGCCGATGCGGTCCGCGTCCCCGTCGAAGGCGACTCCCAGGTCGGCCCCGTGCCGGGCGACTGCGGCAATCAGGTCCTCGAGGTTCTCTTCGACGGTGGGGTCGGGGTGATGGTTGGGAAAGCCGCCGTCCATCTCGCCGAACAGCTCGATCACCTCGCAGCCCATGCGCCGGTACAGGGGGGTGGCGGTCAGCGAAGCCGTCCCGTTGCCGCAGTCGACGACCACCCGCGGCGGCCTCTCGAGGGGCGGCAGCAGCTGCGCGAGGCGGTCCAGGTAGGCCTCCACCAGGGGGACCTCCCGCAGCGCCCCCCGCCCCCGGGCGAACTCACCCGACTCGGCCAGCTGCCGGAGCTCCTGAATCTGGCTGCCATGCAACGCTCCGCGTCCGGCGGCGATCTTGAGGCCGTTGTAGTCGGCGGCGTTGTGGCTGCCGGTGATCATGATCCCCCCGCCCGGGTTCAGCTCGTGCAGGGAGAAATACGTCACCGGAGTCGGCACCACGCCCAGGTCCAGGACCTCGAGGCCCGTCTCCATCAGGCCGCCGGCCAGGGCCGCCCGGATCCGGTCCGAACTCTTGCGGCAGTCTCGCCCCACCGCCACCTCGGCCGCCCCCCGCCGGACGAGCAGGGTGCCGATGGCGCGTCCCAGGAGCCGGACGACCGGGTCGGTGAGGTCCCGTTCGGCGATTCCCCGGATGTCGTACTGCCGGAAGATCTCCGGATTGATCACGGTTCCTCCTCCGGCTCGTGTTCCGGCAGGGCGGCCTTCATCCGGTCGATGGGCTTCACGGGCAGCGGGTCGTGGCCCCGCAGCCACGCCAGATACAGGCTGGCGAAGTCTCCCAGCAGCAGCAGCGACCAGAGCCGCTCCCACCAGCCCTCCCCCCGGCTCGACACCCGCACCGGCCCCCGGCCTTCCTGTTCCAGCTGCCCGAACAGCCAGTCCGACTGCCAGCGCACGTCCGGGTGGTCGTCGCGGTCTTCGAGCAGAACCGGAGCGAGGGCGGAGGTCTCGCCGGCAGCGGCCTCCAGCCAGCCCACCAGTTCGTTGTGTCCCATCTCCGGCAGCGCGCTGAAGAAGGCGGGCAGCTTGGCGTTCTCCGACACCTGGTTGGCCCAGCGCCGGGCCAGCACCTCCAGGCGTCCGGCGCTGCCCATCACCACCGGGATTCGCCCCTCGAGCAGCAGTGCCAGTTGCTTGGCGGGATTGTCGGCGGCGGGACGGTCGGGACCCAAACGGCGGCACCAGCCGCGTACGAAGGGGAGCGACGCCAGAACGGCCTCGGCCTGCTCCGGGCAGACGCCCAGCCGTCCCAGCACCACCAGCGGCGGGAGCAGGCCGTAGATGCTGGCCAGACGCGGCGGCAGGTCCGAGGGCAATTCGGCCCAGGGCAGCGCCTGCTGCCGGGCCAGCCGCGCCACTTCTCCGCCCGAGGAGAAACAGCACAGGGCGGCCCCGCGCCGCTTCGCCCCTCGCAGCGCGGCCAGGGTTTCGCGGGTGTTGCCGGAGTGGCTGACGACGAAGGCGAGCGTCGACTCCCCGACCCAGGCGGGCACGGAGTAGTCCCGGTTGACGGCCAGCGGAACGGTCAGGGCCGGTCCCAGGCAGGCCCCCAGGAGGTCGCCCCCGATGGCCGAGCCGCCCATGCCGCAGTACAGGACGGCGCCGATCGGGGATTCCGTCCGGGGCAGCGGAAGGCGGCGGCCCAGCTCGATCGACTCCTCGAGGCGCGCGTCGAACCTCTCCAGGATGGCCAGCAGCGTCCCGGCGGCGGAGGCGCCCAGCGCGGGGGCGTCGTCGAGCCGCTCCGGGCGCACGATTTCCCGACTGCTGACGACGATCCCCTCTTCCATACCTCGCACTCCGGACGGCCTACTCTACCACTCGGTGGCACGGGCATCCTGCCCGTGAAACTCCCCATCACGGCCCGGAGGGCCGTGCCACGGCTACAGATACTCCTCGAGCTTGCGGGCGTGGAGTTCGGCGACGACCTTCTGGACCTCTTCGCTGCGCTCGCGGGGGCAGATCAGCAGGGCGTCGGGGGTCTCCACCACGATCAGGTCCTCGACTCCCACCAGGGCCACCAGCTTCCCCGACGAGGCGTGCACCAAGCAGTCGCGGCTGTCCAGGCCGACCAGAAACGAGTTGGCCACGTTCCCCTGCTCGTCCTTGGGCAGCAGCTCGGCCAGGGCGGGCCAGCTGCCGACGTCGCTCCAGCCCAGGTCGGCGGGGAAAGACGCTACCCGTTCGGCCTTCTCCATGACGCCGTAGTCCACCGAGACCGGACCCAGACGCTCGAAGGCCCGGCGGCAGCGCTGGACGTC
>JBFGHG010000253.1:0-5448 GCA_041578395.1 Acidobacteriota bacterium | reverse complement strand
GGTTGTTCGAGCCATGTTCCTGCGCTCCCTATTCCAGTGTCGAGAAGGACGGTGGCGGCACCCGCTGGGGCCCCGAACAGGGCAGCAGGACCGAAAAGGTGCTGCCGCCCGGGGGGTTGTCGCGAACCCAGATGGTCCCCCCATGGGCCTGCACGATGGAGCGGCAAATCGCCAGCCCCAGCCCCACGCCCTGCCCCCGCAGCTTGCCGCCGCGCTTGACCTGGTGAAACTTCTCGAAGATCCGGGCCTTGTGCGCTTCGGCCACTCCCGGCCCGAGGTCGCTCACCCTCAACTCCAGGTACTCTTCTCCGTCCCAGTGCACCAGCTGCTGTCGCGCCTCGGCGGGGAGGTCGTCCGGCGGCTGCTCCAGGCGGCGGGCGCCCACTTCGATGGCCGCGCCCTCCGGAGAGAAATTTACCGCATTGTCGAGCAGGTTGCGAATGACCTGCATCAGCCGGCTCGCGTCACAGCGGGCCCCGAGCCTCCCGGAGTCGAGGTCCACCCGAAAGCTGCAGTTCTTGTCCTGGGCCAGCGGTTCGACCTCGGCCACCACCGCCTCGACCAGGCTTCCCAGGTCGGCGGACTGGAACTCGTACTCGGCCACGCCTCCTTCCAGGCGCGACAGGTCCAGCAGGTTGTTGATCATGGCCGACAGCCGCCGGCTGCAGTTGAGGTTGAGCTGCAGCAGCCGCTGCTGCTTACCGGACAGCGGACCCGGAATCTGCTCCAGCAGCAGCGATGTGGTCTCCTGAATCGAGGCCAGGGGGGCCTTCAGGTCGTGCGAGACGTGAGACACGAAGTCCTTCTTGAGCTGGTCCAGTTCCTCGAGCCGCCGGGCCATACGGTTGAAGTACCGCGACAGCTCGCCGAGTTCCCCCGACGCCTGCTCTTCCACCCGAAACGCAAGGTCCCCGGAAGCCAGCCGCTCGGTCCCGGTCAGCAGCCGGTCCAGGGGACGGGTGATGGAGCGGACGATCAGCCAGGTCAGCGCCAGCGCCAGCAGCAGCGCCAGCGCCGCGGAGGCGCCGGCGACGGTGCGAGCCGTATCACTCGTGGCCTGCGACTGCCGCACGGCCGCCCGCGAAGTGGCCTGCGTCGTCCGGACCACCTGGAGGCTCTGCTCGAGCAGTTCTCCCAGCCTGCCCTGCAGCTGGGCGAACGTCCCGGCGTCCACCCGGGCCGACCGCTCCAGCAGCGGGGACAACTCACTCCGAAACCCGTCCCATCGCCGCTGGAACTCCTCGTATGCGACGCGGTCGGCCGGCGCGAGGCTCAGCTCCTGCACCCGGTCCAACTCCCCGCTGATCCCCACCATTCTCTCTTCGAGAGCCGCCGCGTAGTCTTCGGGGTCGCGCAGGACGAAGTACTTGCTGGTGAAGTTGTCCACCTCGAAGAGCCAGTTGCGCAGCTGCTGGGCGGTGGCGCCCGCCTGGTAGTCGACCTCCACCAGGCGGCGGCTCTGCTCCTGCATCAGATTCACCAGGTGGAGCTGATAGAGTCCGGAGGCGGTCGCCAGCGCGATCAGGCAGAGAAAGCCGAGAGCGATCTTCCGGCCGATCGTCATTTCCCGCTCAACCCGTAGGCCTTCAGCTTGTTGCGGATGGTCTTGACGTCCAGACCCAGCTGGCGGGCGGCTTCCGCCTTGTTGTTGCCGACGCGCTCGAGGGTATGCAGGATCAGCTGTTTCTCGGCCTCGGCGGCGGTGATGCCGGCCGGGAAGCTGACCTCGGCCACCGGGCGGTCGGGCGGAAGGGAGAGTGCGGGCGGCAGGTCGGACGCCTGGATGGTGGAGTCGGCGGCCAGCACCACGGTGCGCTCCACCACGTTGCGCAGCTCGCGGACGTTGCCCGGCCAGGGGTACTGCCGCAGGACCTTGCGGGCCGTGGCCGAGATCGCCTGGACGCGGCCCCCGTGCTTGGCCGCGAACTTCTCCACGAAGTGCAGCGCCAGCAACTCGACGTCCCCGGCCCGTTCCCGCAGCGGGGGCACCTCAATGCCCACCACGTTGAGCCGGTAGAAGAGGTCTTCGCGCAGCTTGCCGTCCCGGATGGCGTCCTGCGGCTGGCGGTTGGTGGCGCTGATCACGCGCACGTCGAAGTCGAACTCGCTGTTGCCGCCCAGCCGGCGCACGCGGCCGTCCTCGAGCACGCGCAACAGCTTGGGCTGCAGCTCCAGCGGCATCTCCCCGATTTCATCCAGCAGCAGCGTGCCCCGGTGGGCCAGTTCGAAGCAGCCGGGCCGCTTCTCGACGGCGCCCGTGAAGGCCCCCTTCTCGTGGCCGAAGATTTCGCTCTCCATCAACTCGCCCGGGATGGCCGCCGCGTTGACCGCGACGAAGCTCCCCTCCCGGCGGTCACCGAGCTGGTGGATGCAGCGCGCCACCAGTTCCTTGCCGGTGCCGCTCTCTCCCGTGATCAGGACCGCCACGTCGCTGCGCGCGGTGGCGCGGATCATCTGGTACACCCGGCGCATCGCCTGGCTGGTGCCCACGAAGGGGCCGAACCCCCGCTCGTCCTCCTCGGGCGTGCCTTCCTGCGAAAGAGCCGCTCCCACTTCCAGGTGCTTCTCGGCCGACTGGAGGACGCCTTCCAGCTTGCCGTAGTCGATGGGCTTGGTGACGAAGTCGTGCGCGCCTTCCTTCATCGCCGAGACGGCCAGGTCGATGCTGCCGTGGGCGGTGATCAGGACCACGGGCAGCCCCGGAGCAACCCGGCGCAGCCTCCGCAATAACTCCAGCCCGGACAGACCGGGCATCACGACGTCCGTCAGGACGAGGTCGACCGGCGCTCGTTCCACCCGGCGGGCCGCGTCTTCGCCGTCGGGGGAGGTGCTCACTTCGTGCCCCCACCCTTCCAGACGCAGCGAGAGGACTTCCCGCATCGCTTCTTCGTCGTCCACCACCAGAATCTTCATGCCTCCCCCGTCTCGGACACCGGACCCAGGCCTCATTGTATACCGGCCCACGCCCCGGCCCAGGGCCTACTTTTGCGGTATGGAACGTCCCGTCCGCGTGGTATCATTCGGCTGTTTCCGAACGGAAGATCGAGTTCGATTGGTTGGTGGCCGGCACCACGTACAAGGGAGACATCCGTGACTCGAACGCATCCCCTCCTCTACGAAATCAACACCGTTCCCTGGCTCCACGAACTGTCTCAGAGGGAAGGCCGCCGCGTCACCCTGGCATCGGTCCCGCCGGCCGAATGGGACCGCCTGCGAGAGCTCGGCTTCGACCTGGTGTGGCTGATGGGGGTCTGGGAGAAGAGCCAGGCCGGCCGCAAGATCTTCCAGGAGTCGCAGGAGCTGTACTCGGTCTACGAGTCGGCGCTGCCGGGGTGGACACCCGAAGACGTGATCGGGTCTCCCTACTCCATCTCGGCGTACCAGCCGGACCCGCAAGCCGGCAGCTGGGAAGACCTGGACCGGGCGCGCGCCCAGCTGGCCGAGCGCGGACTGGGCCTGATCCTGGACTTCGTCCCCAACCACCTCGGTCCGGACCATCCCTGGGTGCGGCAGCACCCGGAGTACTTCGTGAGGGGTGACGCGGAGAAGTTCCAGGCCGACCCGGCCGCCTACTTCCAGGTCGAAGACGAGCAGGGCCGGACCCAATACGTGGCGCGGGGCCGGGACCCCTACTTCGCTCCCTGGAAGGACACCGTCCAGTTGAACTACTTCAGCCCCGCCACCCGGGCGGCCATGATCGAAACGCTGCAGAGCATCGGGCAGCACTGCGACGGGGTCCGTTGCGACATGGCCATGCTGGTGCTCAACGACATCTTCCGCAAGACCTGGGAGACCCAGCTGGAAGAGAACACTCCTGCAGAGGAGTTCTGGACGGAAGCCCGTCCCGCGGTGCCGGAGATGACCTGGATCGCCGAGGCCTACTGGGACACCGAGTGGGCCCTGCAGCAGCTCGGATTCGACTACGTGTACGACAAACGCCTCTACGACCGGTCGCGCTTCGCCTCGGCCCAGGACATCCGCCTGCACCTGATGGCGGACCTCGACTACCAGAGCAAGCTGGTCCGCTTCGTGGAGAACCACGACGAGCCGCGCAGCGCCGAGGAGTTCGGGCGGGGCCGGCTACTGGCCGCCACCGCTCTGTTCGCGACGCTGCCGGGCCTGAAGCTCTTTCACCACGGCCAGATGGAGGGGCGCAAGGTTCACCTTCCGGTGCAGCTGATCCGCACCCGCCCGGAGGAGACCGATCCGGAGATCCTGGAGTTCCACACCCGCCTGATCCGCGCCATCGACCGGCCCTGCTTTCACGACGGGACCTGGAAGCTGCTCGAGGTGGAGCGCCACGAGGACGATTCCTATCAGAACCTGATCGCCTACGCCTGGCAGGGCAAGCCGGACTCCTGTGTGGTGGTCGTGAATTTCGGGGCGGGGTACTCTCAGGGAAGACTCCGCTTGCGCGATCTGATCGACCCGGGCAAGCAGTACGCGCTACGCGACCTGCTGAGCGGGGAGAGCTTCGAACGCTCCGGGACGGACATGGAAGATCCAGGCCTTCACGTCGTTCTGGAAGCCTACCGCAGCCACGCCTTCGAATTCTCCCCCGAGAGCTCTTGAGCGCAGGCGCTGGTGCGGGGGGACACGAACCTGGACCCAGGGTTCTGCGCGCCTCGCACCGCTGACCCCGGGCCGAAATAACTCATGACCCGCTGCCGCACTAGTTGCCGGCCTTCTCCACCATGCGGACGAGAGTCCGGATCTGACCCTGCAACGTCTTGGCGAACTCTTCCACCTGCACCGCGTAGGCTCGAATGACCGCCAGGTCCAGCGGCCCTTCCGGAACCCCACCGTCTCCGTTGGCGGTCAAGGCCTTGGCGACCAGATCGCGGCCCATCTTGACGAACTCGATCTTACCGTCTTTGGCAAGCTGATCCAGCTGTTTCTTGACGAGGTTCTTATCACTAGGTGTGTTTTTCACGCCAATCTTGCCACCATGTTTCCCAACCAACTGCGACAAGGTGATCGTGCCGGCATCTTCTACCGTCACGTGCAACTGTTCTCGAATCTGACGAATCTCGTTTAGAGTTCGACGCTTCCTCTTCGTCATTTTACTTCCCCTCTTCTCGTTCAAAAGATTGCCTCCTTGGGAAAACGACGCCCGGAATCACTTCCAGGCGACGCTCCCATCCCTCTTGTCGCGGAGTGGGAGTGGGAACCGGTAGAATACTCCAGGGCTCGAGACCTCTGCCCGGCAGAAATCGAACTCCTCAGCCAAAAAAGCCACCTTTCCCCGAATCACCTGACAAAGCCGACACTGAGACCCGATCGCGTGTCAAACTACGCCAAGGTTCATGGCGGACCCCGCTCATCGCCGCCAACCCGTGGGTATTATGACGGTCCCTCTCGAAATGTTCAATAGCTAAGGGAAGAATAGCTTATCTTTTTTGAGGCCCTCGAGGAGGACAGTGGCACGGCCTTCGAGGCCGTGATTCT
>JBFGHG010000252.1:0-5454 GCA_041578395.1 Acidobacteriota bacterium | reverse complement strand
CGTCACCGAACTCGCTCTGGGTTTTGCGACCACGGTCAGCATGCCGACCCGGGTGCAGTCGATTCTGGGAGCGGCGTTGACCGGCGTCAAGGGCTCCCGCCTCTCGTTGGAGAAGAACTTCTTCCGGGAAAGGACGACCGAGGCGCTGATCGCCGCCATGCAGGCGGCCCGCGAAGGCGTCCGGGAGGAGATCCTCGAGCGGCTGCGCAATCCCGATTACGGGCTGTACGAAGCGAGGGTCGACCTGACCCGTCTCTTCTACGCCGGGACGCTGCAGTCGGCCCTCCAAGTCCTCAACGAGGAAGCCACCGAACAAGCGGCCCGGGAGCGTGAGAGCGCGGCAGAGGCCCATCGCGTGTTGCGTGTCTACACGGCCGAGCAGTACTTGAACGCCCGTCAGATCCGGGCGCGCATCGACTCCCTGTTCAACGAGGGCGACGTAGAAGCCCTGAGGGCCGCCCTGGTGGCGCTGGACGAAGATGTGGACCAGGCCGCAGCCCAAGGGCTCACCCTGGAGCAAGTCTACGATCGGCTCTTGGAAATCCTCGGCGAACGGGTCGACGACCCGGAGCAGATTCAACAGTTTCGGAATGCCCTGGGAGTCGACCAGAATTAAGAGCTACGCAACGGAATGGAGGCAGACCATGGGAATCCGAAGAGTGAGTGGCAACCTGTCGCTGGAGCAGTTGACGGCGACGCTGGGAGTGGAGGAGACCGTCGGCCGGTTCCGCCTACTGGGCCTGGCCAAGGGCGAGCAGGGAGAAGAAGAACCCTTCAACTTCGCCACCTTCGTCCGGACGCCACGGGGGCAGACGCCCGGCGAGCTCGTGCTGGTGGCCCTTTCGGACGCGTCCGCGATCGGTGCGACAATCCTTGAGCAGCAGGGTCAGGGACGGTCGTTTCTGTTCTTCGCAGAGGCCTTCGTGGAGTCGCAGGAGACGATGCTGGCGGCGTTCCGGGGTTCCTGACGCGCGGTCGCATCGCTCTGCGCCTACCAGCGCTCGAGCAGATACGGCTTTTCCGCTTCGAAAGCGTCGCACAGCCGCTCGATCAGCGTCTCGGCCTCGTAGGTGGGCAAATCCCACGCCTCCCGGACGAACGAGGCGGTCCGGCCGAAGTAGAGCGGCACCATCGAGAGCATCAGCCGGTCGACGCTCGCCTCGTCCTTGGCGCCGCGGTGGTAGGCGACGGCGTAATCCCACACCAGCCGCACCCAGGACTGCATGGGGAACTCGAACTGCTCGTCCGAGGCCGCGGCGAGGTCCCGCAGCTCCTCGATGCGTTCGGCCGGCAGGAAGGTGGCCAGCAGCTCGCGGTCCCGCTCGAGGCCCGACCGGAAGCGCTCGAGCATGGCCTGCAGGTTGACCTGGATGGCCTCCGGGTAAACCTCGGAGAGAAAGCCGTACAGCGCCGTGGGGCGGCTGCCGGTCACCGGCTTCCAGCTCTCCTCGTAGCGCTCCATCAGGCGGAACATGGTGCCGATCACCTGCTGGAACATCGGGCCCAGCGAGGCGGAGGGGTCTTTGGCGTCGTGGATCTTGGCGCCCAAAAAAGCCTGGCAGATGCGGAAGCCCTCGCAGATCGCCTTGGTGCTCATCCAGATGTCGATCCCGAAGCGGGCGGTGTCCGTGCCCCAGACGTCGCGCGACAGGTAGTGCTCGGCCAGGGCCCCGGAAAAGCCGAAGTCGCCCCCGATCGGCTGCCGGATGCGGATGCCGTAGAGCGCCCGCGTGGCCGGGTAGATGATGCTGTTGGTGATGGTGCCGTCGTACTTGTAGCGGGAGTACCAGGGCGCCACGAAGTCGTACCCCTTCAGCAGCACCGGACCCGCCAGCAGCTCCACCCATTCGGGGGTGATGCTGCGCAGGTCCGAGTCGACCACGATGCAAGCCTTGGCGCCCAGCCGGACGGCCACCTCGAAGATGGTGTGAAAGGCGCTCCCCTTGCCGGGGAGGCCGTGGTAGGGGGTCACCAGCTTCTGAGCGGGCCGGACTTCGTGCTGGATCAGGATCGTGTCCATGTCCGCGTATACGCCGGTGCCGTCCACGATCTCCCGGGTGCCGTCGGACGAGCCGCCGTCGGAGTTGACCAGCACGGCCTTGTGGCGGGGGAAGTACTTGGCCAGTCCGTACTGGATGGCGCGCACCACGTGGCGGATGGTGGCCTGGTTGTTGAAGCTGGGGATGCCCACCACGATGTCGGCGGTGGTGATCCGCTCCACGGTCAGCTGCGCTTCTTCGGACAGGACGGTGTCGTCCATGGACGTACTCCTCCGTGGTTCCGGCTCAGCCGATCGAACGGGCCGCGATCCAGCCGCCCGCCAGGAAGGTGCCGGCCACGCTGCCCAGGTTGGCGAAGGCGGTGACCAGCAGGATGCGGCTGGCCGGGTTGCGCCAGAACCCCTTCACGGTGGTGATCGCCTCGGGCAGGCCTTCCAGGTCGTCGACTGTGGGCCGTTTCACGAGCGCCTGCACCAGTCCCGCCACCCAGCCGGCCCCGATCAGCGGGTTGAGGCTGGTCAGGGGCGCCGCGAAAAAGGCGGACGCGACGCTCAGCGGATGTCCCCAGGCCAGGGCCGCCCCGGCGGCGCTCAGCGAGCCGTTGACCAGCAGCCAGATGACGACCGACTGGAGCAGCTCGTCCAAACCCCGGCTGTAAAAACCGTAGGCGAACAACCCCAGGATCAGCAGCGGGATTCCCCATTGCAGGACCCGCGACCACACCGAGCGCGGCGGCACCTCCTCGAGCGGCTCCAGGGGCACCTCGAGGCTCAGGTTCTCGCGAATGCCGGGCACGTGGGCTGCACCCACCGCCGCCACCACGGTCTCCCCCTGCACTCCCCGCAGCTTCTGGGCCATGTAGGTGTCCCGCTCGCCGACCAGACTGGCTTGCAGCGTGGGAAAGGCGGTGGCCAGGATTTCCAGCGCGTCCTGGAGGTTTTCTTCCTTCTTGAGCTTCTCGATGGTCTCCTCGTCGATCTCCTCGTCCACGAAGAGGCTCCCGGTCAGGTGAAAGGCCATCTTCAGGCGGTCTTTCCAGCCCAGCGAAGCCCAGGCGCGCTTCAGGGTGATCTGGATGTCGCGGTCCACCAGCTCCAGGCGGGCGCCGGTGGACTCCGCCAGCCGGGCGGCCTCGGCCATCTCCGCCCCCGGCTGGACGCCCAGCTTCTTGCCGATACGCCGCTGAAAGGACGCCATCACCAGCGAGGCCAGCAGCAGCAGCGCCTTCCCCTGCCGCACCACCTTCACCACGTCGGTCTTCTTCCACTCCTCGGCGCGCTGCAGGTTGGCGTAGCGGGCCTGGCACAGCTCCACGCAGACGGTGTCCGGCTGCACCTGTTCGATGGTCTTGCGCACTTCCTCGACGCTCTTCTTGGAAACGTGGGCGGTCCCGATGAGGTAGAGCTTGCGGCCTTCCAGGTCGAGTTCGTGCACCGAGTCGGGGAGAGGTTGCGGCGATTCGGGGGTGGAGGGTTCGGGTGATGAGGGGGCTGCATTTCTCGACATCATTCGTTCCTGCGCGGACCGGATCACCCGCGGTGTGCCAATCAGGATTCGACCCGGAACGGACCGTGATCCCCGCCGGAACTGCCCGACCCGGAGGCCGGCCGGCCCGGCGGGGAGGTCGAATGAATCACCCATGAACTACGGGCAGGGACCCCAATTCGTTGTGCCGCCGTCCCGAAGCTGTTCGGAATGCGACCCGCGGCACCGGGCGTCGAGGCTCCTCAGCAGTGCTGCTCAGACTCCTGGAGCCGTATCGAGCCGGCTTCGAAGAGCCGGTCGGCTGCAGCGGCGAACTCGGACTGGAGCGGACTGTCCTGAAGGGCGGCCGCGGCCTTGTGGAACTGGGAGCCCCCGACCAGGATGTCCACCGGGTCCAGCGGCTTGAATTCGGCGGTCAACGGCCAGGGCCAGGGCAGGGGCAGACGCGGGCGGCCCGTGCCACAGTAGTAGTCCACCAGCTCGCTGATCGCGTGGCGAGCCGCCCCGAAAGCCGTCTCAGCCTGTTCTCCGTTCCGGGACGCTTCAGCCCAGCGGTGGTTCGCCACGGCGTAGTCGATCACCGTCCTGGCGAGCAGCGCGGAGCGCCACGGTTGGGGGCCCGGTCCGGCTGCCGGTTGAAACGACGTGCCGGCCATCGCGCGGATGCGCCACGGGTCCGGAGACGGGCCGGCCACGGGGGGAAGCGGCTGGGGATTCAGCGCCGCCCACGACAGGTTGCGGGCGTCGAAGCGGGAGATGGGCCCCAGCGGCCCCCAGGGGTCGTCCGGATCTTCCGGATTGGGATAGAGCAGGGCGTCGAGCAACCTGGAGAGAGAAGCCTTCGAGAGATGGAGCGCGGGTAGAGTCGCAGTTGAACTCATCATCGCATTTCCCTTTGAGGACCCGGTGCGGCTCACGCGAGCCCCCCTGGTCCCCTGGATCCCCGAAAGAAATCACCGGCATAGTCTGATCTGGAACGCGGGAAGGATGTCTTTCCCGTGGCGGTGACGACGGCGTCCGCTGCGGCCTCGATGGCGATGCGCCACCGGCCCGGAGGTCTGAGCGGGAAGGATCGACTCCCGGCTCAGAGAGCGATTTCGGGCACGCTGCCCTGAAATCGTCAGGCCGTCCTTCGCTCATCATACTCCAGTCGGCTCGTCCAAGGATAGGCGAACGCGAAGCCCGGAACTATCGCTTTTGCTTTACAGCGGCGCAACCGTTCAATACACTTCCAGGCCAACCACCGTCTTGGTCTGGCGCCAGCGGAAAGAAGAGGGGAGTTTCATCGATGCCATCCGACGCTCACCGCGCTTTTCAGGTCTTTCTCGCGAATCCGGCTCCCGCCGCGGAGCGGATCGCCTTCTCCTTCATCACGCCCCGGGCCTTGCCGGTACTGGCCGCGGTCACGCCCAAAGAGGACTACATCGAACGGGTGCGGCTGGTCGACCAGACCCTGGAAGAGTTCCCCGACGACGAGGTGAAACGCGGAGACCTGGTCGGCATCAGCATCCACACCTTCAACGCCATCCACGGCTACGCCTTGGCCAAAGAAGCGAAACGACGCGGCGCCACCGTCTTTTTCGGAGGCCCTCACGCCTCCATTTTCCCCGAGGAAGCTCTTGAACATGGCGATTCGGTGGTCAAGGGAGATGCCGAGATCGTCTGGGGGCAGGCTTTGAGAGACTACGCAGAGGGAAAACTCGATTCCATCTACAAGGGTGGACGCGTCGATCCCGAGTCTTTTACCCCTGCCCGCTGGGATCTGTTGCGGCTCGACCGCTATCTGGTCGCTTCGGTACAGACCGTGCGGGGCTGTCCCAAACAGTGCTCATTCTGTTCGGTCTGGGTGCAGGACGGCCGCGTTCCACGCCTTCGC
The DNA here is from genome assembly GCA_041578395.1 of Acidobacteriota bacterium. GTDB lineage: Bacteria > Acidobacteriota > UBA6911 > RPQK01 > JANQFM01 > JBFGHG01. The sequence continues at coordinate 93 of JBFGHG010000252.1, read as the reverse complement.
ACCAACGACGCGATCATCGAGGAACTGCTGACCCTTTACCAGGCCGGTTTCCGGCTGGTCTTTTTCGCCGACGACAACTTCTATCCCTATACG
>JBFGHG010000251.1:0-5466 GCA_041578395.1 Acidobacteriota bacterium | reverse complement strand
TTCACCCTGCCGAGGGGGCAGCGGTTCGTACTCGTCCCGCAGCAGGTGGTGCCAGAGGTCGGAATAGACCTGCCGGTCCGTCAGCGCCTCGGTCCCGCTCAGGAAGACCCGCAACCCGGCCAGCGCCTGTGTCACCTGTCCCACGAGTTTCTTCATCCCGGTGGCGGGGACCTCCTCCGGCCGCGGAAGAGCCAGAGACCGGCCCTCGAGCTGCCGGAACAGGCTCGCGCGCGGGGCCGACTCCAAGGCCACCACCTCCTTCCAGAAGTCCAGCCGCGCCTCGGGCGGACAGCTGGAGTCGTCGAAGCTCCCCCCTCCGCCCAGACTCTCGGCCTGGCGCCGCAGCTCCTCGATTTCCTCCTCGAGCGGCGGGGTCGATTCCTTTCCGGCCTCCTGTTTCATGGATGCGCTCCTTCCGGAGTTGGGGTGCATTCTCTATTACGTCGCCGGGGCGATTTGCACGAAGCCGGCCGCGGCCGTCTTGATCCCGTCCCGGCGATCTCCTACACTCGACCTGCTCCGGAGAGGCGGGTCGGAGAAAGGCCGGGACGGGATCGGAGGGTCTGTCCGAACGCGTTCCTGCAGGCGGGTGATTCGCAGAGGAGAGGGGTCCATGCTGCTGCATCGTTTCGAAGACCGGGGTCTGTCGCATTATTCCTACGCCATCGGGTGTCCCCAGGTGGGCAGAATGGCGGTCATCGACCCGCGCCGCGACGTGGACGTCTACCGGCAATTCGCCTCCGAACGCGGCATGAGCATCGCCTACGTCCTGGAGACCCACATCCACGCCGACTACGCGTCGGGCGCCCGCCAGCTGGCCGAGGAGAGCGGCGCCGAACTGTGCGTCTCGGGACACGACGAGGGCGAAGACTACGAGGTGTCCTTCAGCCACACCGACCTGTTCGACGCGGACGAGGTGGACATCGGAATCGTCCGCCTGGAGGTGCTGCACACGCCCGGGCACACCCCGGAGCACATCTCGCTGCTGGCCTACGACGAGTCGCGCTCGCGGGAAACCCCCGCTTTGCTCTTTTCCGGCGACTTCCTGTTCGTGGGTTCGGTGGGCCGGCCCGACCTGCTGGGGGAGGGGCAGCAGCAGGAGCTGGCCTCGCGCCTCTACTGGTCGGTGCGAAACCTGGACGACCTGCCCGATGGCGTCGAGGTTCGGCCGGCCCACGGGGCGGGTTCGCTTTGCGGCTCGGGGATGGGCTCGCATCCCACCTCGACGCTGGGCTACGAGCGGGAAACCAATCCCTATCTGGACGGTCACCTCTCGCGCGACGCCTTCTGCCGCCGCCTGCTGGAATCGCTGCCGCCAACCCCCCGCTACTACCCGCGCATGAAGGAGCTGAACTCCCGCGGCCCCGCCATCCTGGAGGAGCTGCCGGGACAGCAGCCGCTGCCGGCGTCCCGCGTCCGGAAGCTCGTCGAAAACGGAGCCCGGGTGCTGGACGTCCGCGGAGTCGAGCAGTTCGCGTCCTCCCACCTGCCGGGGTCGATCTGGATCGGCGCCGGGGACAACCTCTCGACCTGGGCCGGCTGGCTGCTGGACGCGAACGATCCGCTGGTGCTGGTGGCCGATCCGGAGCAGGTCGAATCGGCGGCCCGCTCGCTGATCAGGGTGGGTCTGGACGACCTGGCGGGATACCTCGAAGGGGGAACGGCGGCCTGGGCGGAGGCGGGACACCCGGTCGAGCAGACGCCTCAGATCAGCGTCCGCCAGCTGCACGCGGAGTTGCAGAAGGAGGACGCCCCCGAGGTCCTCGACGTCCGGACCACCAGCGAATGGGACGACGGCCACATCGAAGGAGCCCACCACCTCATGCTGGGCGACCTGCCCCAGCGGCTGGACGACGCACCGGCCAGTCCGCTGGCAGCGGTCTGCGGCAGCGGCTACCGGGCCAATATCGCGGCCAGCCTGCTCGAGGCTGCCGGGCGGGAGGGGGTCGTCAACGTGACCGGCGGGATGACCGCCTGGAAGCGCGCCGGATTCCCGGTCCAGACCGGGGAGGCGGCTCCGCCGGAGCCGGAGCCGGAAGCGCCGGAGGAGCCCGCCGAAGCCCAGGAAGCCGAAGAGCCGGAAGAACTGGGATTCCAGCAGTCGGCCGGGAAGGGGGCCGAAGAGCCGGAAGAACCGGGATTCGAGCAGCCGGCCGGGATGGAGACCGAAGAGCCGGAAGAACTCAGCGAAGGTCCGGAGGAACCCGCCCTCGCCCCGCAGGAGCCGGCCTGATCAGAACCAGACCGAAGCCACGTTCGACTCGGCGCTCTTGGCCTTCCCCTTGAAGGCCCGCACCTTGTAGCTGAACGACCCGGTCATGTATTTGCCCACGCGGTCCTGGTAGCGGGTGGTGTTGGCCCCCACGAACCCGATCACGCGGTATTCGCCGCCGTTGTCCGAGCGCAGGATCTCGAAGCCGGTCTCGTCCTCCGCCTCGTCCCGCCAGGCCAGGTCCGCCACCGCCACCCCGCCGTCGTAGTCGGGCTTGGCCGTCAGATTGGTCGGGGCCTCGGGAGGCTCGTCCTGAAAGGCCGCCAATCCGGCGGTGGTCATCGCAAACACCAGGGCCAATACAAACCTTCTCATACCGTACTCCCGACTAGGTAGATGCCGAAACCGCTCCACAGTTACAGGAATCGGCCGTGGACTTCAAATTCCGCCGCTGCTACTTTGGGCACCTCGAGAAGGGGGAAACCATGAAAGTCTTCTGCTGCTGTGTGGCGCTGGTGGTGCTGGCCGCTTGCGCTTCGCCCGAGTCTTACGACGTCCTGATCCGCAACGGAACCGTCTACGACGGCGGAGGAGGCGAACCCGTCGAAGCGGACGTGGCGATCTCGGGCGACCGCGTCGCGCGGGTGGGAGACTTCTCCGGCGCCTCCGCAACGCTGGAGATCGACGCCCGGGGGATGGCCGTGGCGCCCGGCTTCGTCAACATGCTCAGCTGGGCCACCGAGTCGCTGCTGATCGACGGCGATTCCCAGAGCGACATCCGCCAGGGGGTGACGCTGGAGGTGTTCGGCGAGGGCTGGTCGATGGGGCCGCTCAACGACGCCATGAAGCAGCGGCTGCGGGAGCAGCAGGACGAACCGCTGTTCGAGATCGACTGGACCACGTTGGGTGAGTACCTGGAGTCGCTCGAGGGGCGCGGCGTGTCCCCCAACGTGGCGTCCTTCGTGGGGGCCACCACGGTGCGGGTCCACGAGCTGGGCTACGAGGACCGCCCGCCCACCGAAGCCGAACTCGAGCGCATGCGCCAGCTCGTCGACCAGGCCATGCGGGACGGCGCCATGGGGGTGGGGTCGTCGCTGATCTACGCGCCGGCGTTCTACGCCGACACCGCCGAGCTGGTGGCCCTGTGTGAGGTGGCGGCCCGCCACGGCGGGATGTACATCTCCCACATGCGCAGCGAGGGGAACCGGCTGCTCGAGGCGATCGACGAGCTGATCGAGATCTCGCGGCGGGCGGGCCTGCCGGCCGAGATCTACCACCTGAAGGCGGCGGGACAGTCCAACTGGGGCAAGCTGGACGACGCCCTGGCCAAAGTGGAAGCCGCCCGCGCCGAGGGGTTGCGCATCACCGCGGACATGTACAACTACACGGCGGGCGCGACCGGTCTGGACGCGGCCATGCCTCCCTGGGTGCAGGAGGGGGGACTGGAGATGTGGATCGAGCGGCTGCGCGACCCCGCCACGCGCCGCCGGGTGGTCCAGGAGATGCAGACTGAGACGGACGAGTGGGAGAACCTGCTGCTTTCGGCCGGCGACGCCTCCAAGGTCCTGCTGGTCGGGTTCCGCAACGAAGAGCTGCGTCCGCTGACCGGGAAAACGCTGGCCGAAGTCGCGGCCGAGCGGGGGTCCTCGCCGGAGGAGACCGCCGTCGACCTGGTGATCGAGGACGGCAGCCGGGTGGACACGGTCTACTTCCTGATGTCAGAGGAGAACGTCAAGCGGCAGATCGCCGTTCCCTGGGTCAGCTTCGACTCGGACGCCGCCTCGCTGGCGCCCGAGGGGGTCTTCCTGGAGTCCAACCCCCACCCGCGCGCCTACGGCAACTTCGCGCGGCTGCTGGGCAAGTACGTGCGCGACGAGCAGGTGATTCCGCTCGCCGAGGCGATTCGAAAGCTGACCTCGCTGCCGGCGGAGAACCTGGGCGTGAAGGAGCGGGGGCGGCTGCAGGAGGGCTACTTCGCCGACGTGGTCGTCTTCGACCCGGCCACCATCCAGGACCACGCCACCTTTCAGGAGCCCCACCAGTACTCGACGGGAGTCCGCGACGTCTTCGTCAACGGCGTGCAGGTGCTGGCGGGCGGCGAGCACACGGGCGCCAGGCCGGGCCGGGTGGTGCGGGGCCCGGGGTGGACGGCAGCGGCTTCCAGCCGCTGACCCTTCCTGCCGGAAAGGGCGTGGCGCGGCCTTCCAGGCCGTGATTCCTCCTCGCGGGAATGAAGGGCAGGAGATGCCCGTCCCACCTCTGATTCTTCAGTTCCCGGGGATCTCGCGGTCTCCTTTTTCCCGGTCGACTCCGACGACCCGCAGCGATCCGCGGCTCTCCAGGTAGACGTCCACGTAGTCTTCCCAGAGCGGGCTGCCCGAAGTGCGTATGCGAGCGACCAGGTACTGGCTGGATGCCGCGGGAACGGGAATCGAAGGCGCGCCCACGGTCTGCTCTTCGGTCAGAGCGCTGCGCTCCTGCGACTCGTTGTCGAACGAGAACCACTGGTAGCCATACCCGTCCACAGCGCCCACGCCCGCCTCGACGCCCAGATTGCGGAATTCGAGGCTCGATCCGTTCACCCGGAAATCGTCCAGCGGGTTGAGCTGGCGCAGGTAGTAGTCGACGATCGAGTCCCGGCGCTCCAGCAGGGTCGCGATCAGGTACCGTTCCGCGTCCTCGTCCAGCAGCCGGCCCGTCCCGACCAGGGCCCGGACCTTCTCGTCGTCGAAGCTCATCACGATGCGGGTGGCCCACAGGGCGTCTTCGGCCGTCATGTTCTGGAAGGCCGGATTGGGATAGTCGGGCCGCCAGGCGGGCGGCTCGAAGATGGTGGCGCCGAACCAGCCCAGCGACGGATGCTTGGGATAGCGGACGGTCTGCCACGGCCGCGTCCAGAGCCCCATCGAGGCGGCCGCCTTGAGCATCGGCCCCCGCTCGACGAAGTACTCGTGGCCCGCCCGGCGCGGGTGGGGCGCCACGGCTCCGCTGCCCAGCGTGGTCCCGAAGTCGATCAGGTAGTGGCGGACGTGCCCCTGGCCGTCTTCGCCCACGTAGACGTCCAGGGTGTTGGCGCTGTCCGAGTCGTTGTGGTTCAGCCAGGAGGCGAACACCCGAAGCCCGCGCAGCTCCCGCAGGTTCTGGTGGGGATAGATGTCGTTGAAGTCGTCGGCCCGGGTCCCATGGAACTGGAACGGTCCCAGGGGAGCTCCGGGCAACCGCCGGCTGGCCATGACCTGGATCTTGCCGTCGGG
>JBFGHG010000250.1:0-5470 GCA_041578395.1 Acidobacteriota bacterium | reverse complement strand
TCGAGTTCGGGTTTCTGGAGGAAGCCATCGATTGGGCCGAACGGGGTCTGACCCGGCACCCGGAACAGGCGCAGCTGTGGCTGCTGCTGGGGCAGGCCGTGTACCTGCGGGCCAACTACGAACGGGCCGAGGAACTGTTTCGGGAGGCCCTGCGGCTGGACCCGGAGCTGGTGGCGCGGCCTTCCAGGCCGTGATTCTCTGTCCGAATCACGGGCAGGGATGCCCGCGCCACGCCTCACCGCACAGCGAAGGTCAGCGTGGCCCAGTAGCTCTCGTAGGAATGATCCTCTTTGTCGACCCGGACCAGGTGAATCCCGCGCACATACCAGGCACCGGCTGCCGACAGCTCGACGGCCGCCTTGCCTTCGCCGTCGGTGTAGACGTGGACCGGCTCTTTCTCCTGACCCTCGTAGCCGGCGTGCAGGTAAAACCCCTCGATGGGCTCTCCGTCCAGCAGCACCTGCACCGGCAGCTCGTCGCCGACGCCCAGGGCGTAGGGATTAAACAGGGGCACGATTTCGATCTTCAGGCCCAGCGGCTGATCGTGGTTTCCGCTGAGCGCGTCCCCCGCCCGCAGGTAGGTCTTGACGTACTTGCTGTACTCCTCGGTCTCGGCGCGGTCGAGGATCCCCTCCTCCTCCCGGGCCTTCAGGACGTGCGGCAGTCCGTCGTGCTCGAGGTAGCCGTTGAAGTCCTTGCCCGACAGGCTGATGTGCCGCGGCTTGGTCGCCAGGGCCACCCAGTAGTTGCCCGCCTTGCCCACCTCCACGTCCATCTCGAGGAAATGGCCCGAGATGCGGGGTTCGCCCACGGCCACCTCGCCCTCCGGGCCGGCGGCCTTCAGCAGGGCCAGGCGGTCCGGCGCCACGGCGTTTTCGGATTTGACGTAGATGGTACCGTTGCCGCACCGGACGGTGACGGTCTGGTTGGCGTCGACGTAGAACTCGGCCGGCTGAATCCACTGATCGTGGGCCAGCGCCCATCCAGCCGCCGCGAGGAGAAGCAGGGGAAACATTTTCCTGGTCATAGCGGGACTGATTGTAGCGCTTCGGGTGCCCGCGGTCGAATGAATCCGGTCCGACGGCCGTAGGAAGGCGCGAAGAACGGAGAAATGTCGAACTACCGGCACACGCAAACCGCCTGGTTCCTGCACGTCGCGCTGGGCATTCCGATCGTGGTCACCTTCTTCGTGCTGCTTCGCACGGGAGCGGCCGTGGCAATATTGCTGTCGCTGCTTTTCGCCGTCCTGCTGGTGCTGTTCCGTTCGCTGACCATCGAAGTCTCGCCCGACGAGGTCCGCCTCTGGTACGGCCCCGGCCTGATCCGCAAGAGCTTCGCGACCCGGGACATCGAGGAGGCGGAAGCGGTCCGCAACCGCTGGTGGTACGGCTGGGGTATCCGCCTGACCCCGCACGGCTGGCTCTTCAACGTGCAGGGGCTGGACGCCGTGGAGCTCCGCATGTCCAACGGCAGGAAGTACCGCCTGGGGACGGACGAGCCGGAACGGCTGGAGGCGGCGATCCGCGGGGTGCTGCGACGATAACGGAGTGTGGCGCGGGCATCCTGCCCGTGATTCACCACAGCCTGGAAGGCTGTCCCACCTCAATCATCCTTGCGAAGCACGTCCTCGAACCAGCAGAGCAGCACCTTGTCCGGCCGCTGCGGAAGCAGCACCTCGAAGTCCCCGCTGCTGTTGCCGTACAGCGCCAGGCTGCCCAGCCGCACCGGGTCCTTGCCCGCGAACGCGACGTAAATCGGCACCCGCATCATGAAGGACTCGTCCACCTCGCTCTGCGTGACCTTGCCGACCAGCCGCGTACCCGCGCCCTCGGGCTGCAGCTGGTAGTCCAGCCGGTAGCGCGGGACGGTGGTGCCGTCCACCCACTGGCGGAAGAACCAGTCCATCCGGCCGTTCCCTTCGAGGTCCATGTCGGGGGTCACGTGGCGCTCCAGGACCGCCTGGAAGTCGCGCGAGGAGACGTCCTGGTTGAAGTGGCTGCGCACGAAGTCCTGCATCATGGCGATGAAGGGGCCGTCCCCCTGCTGGGGCGACCACATCAGCATGCGCATCATGTGCAGCACGTAGGCGCCCTTGGGATAGATCATGCGGCGGGTGACGTAGCCCGTCTTGGCGGTGTCCAGCCGGTAGCCCATCGAGATCGGCCCCACCTCGACGGGCCGGGCGCCCTTCGTGTTCTTGGTGAGGATCTGTTCCCGCTGCTCCCGCCAGAATTCGCGAAACTTCTCGTTTCCGTAGACGGTCTGGGCGAACAGCGACGCGGAGAACTCCGAGAACCCCTCGCTCATCCACTGGTCGCGGTACGATTTCCAGCCGATCACGTGCCCCCACCACTGGTGCGCCACCTCGTGCGCGGCCACGTACTTGAAGAAGCTGCTGCCGAAGTCGCGCAGCAGTTCGTGGCGGTGCGTCGAGTCCAGGAAGGCGGTCAGGGGCATGTAGACCAGCATCGGCCAGGCCTGCCCGAAGTTGGGCGCCGGCTGCTGGGTCATCGCCAGCCGGCCGTAGGGCAGCGGACCGAAGTAGTGCGTGAACAGCCGCAGCGAGGTCTGCGCCTCGGCCCGCGCCTTGTCCATCATCCCGGTGGTGGAGAGCGAGCCCAGGTTGGTCTTGGCCCCGATCTGCTCCAGCCGGTGCAGCAGCCCGCGCAGGTAATCGGGCAGCTCGCGGTTGGCGTAGGTCTCGATGGTGTAGTCGAGTTCGGAGTCCTGCTCGGTCTTGCTCTTGAAGCGCCCGAAGTTGAAGCCCGCCACCGCCAGCGGGACGTCGCTCTGCCAGCGGGTCACGCGCAGCTTGTCCTCCTCACGTTCTTCGACCAGCTTGCCGGTGGCCACCATCTCCAGACCCTTTTTGGAGCGGAGAGTGATGTCGTAGTCGGCGCGGTCGCCGAAGTGGGAGTTGGGATACCAGTTGGTGCGGGCCACCAGCGTGAAGTTGCCGCCGCCGCTGTCGTCGAGGGCTTTCTCGCCGGAATACTCGACGGTGAGCCGACCCGTCGCGCCCGCGGCCAGGGGTTCGTGAAGCACCACGAAGAAATCCGCGTCTTCGTCCTTGTCCTCCTGGACGAAATGCAGTTCCCTCCCCTCGCCGTCGGTCACTTTGTCGACCCGGAGGTGCGGGTGCAGGTCGAAAGCGAGGGCCTGGACGGCGGGTTGCAGGGCGGTGAAGGAGACGGTGCTGCGGGCGTCGAGCCGGTCGCCGGCGGTGGTGGCGTCGATCTGGTGGCTTTCGAGGTCCACCAGGCCGTGGAGTTCGTTGGAGGCGTCACCGCTCAGGTGGGCCTTCTGGTGGGAGGCCACCCAGACGCCCAGGTTCTCCGACTCCAGCCCCACCAGGACGACTTCTTCGGGAGCCACGAAGGGCGCACCCAGCGGGTCGACTATCCAGACGACCTCGCCGTGCTTCTTGGCGGGGATCCAGGCGTGGAAGAGGCCTTCGTCGACCTCGCGGAGCAGGTCGAGCAGGAGGCGGCCGTCCAGGTTGTAGGGGACGAACCCGGCGGCCACGTTGGGCCGGTCGTAGTGCCGCTTCTCGACGAGCTTCTTGCGGGCCCGTTTCAGGAGGCCGTCCGCTTCGGCGTTGGGTGGGCCGTCCTGGAAGTCGAGCTTGTCGGCGAGTTCGGCGGCGGTGGAGTCGGTGAATCGCAGCACCAGGCGTTCGAACTCGTCGGCGTAGGCTTCCGAGCGGGTCAGGAAGCGCAGGTGGAGCTGCTCGCCGGCGGTTGCAGGCAGGATCTGCACGTTGCCCTTGCCCAGGAAGACGGCGCCGGTGATCCGTTCGTCCACCGGGGCGACGAGGTGGATGGTCCCGCTTTCGAAAGTGAAGTGCGCCCCCTCCCGCTCGAGGGCCAGGTTGTCGACCGGAGCGCTGCGTCCGCTCAGACCTGCGTCGCGCAGGGCGCGGTAGGTCGGGTGGGAGTTGTGGAAGGTCGACTTCTCTTTGGCGGCGGACGCCGGGGCTGAGAGGGCCAGTACAGTGAGGCACAGCCAGATCAGGCAACGCGGCATGGCATTTCTCCAGGCATCGTTACGGTAGCAGTTTCCCCCGTTGTGACACAGCCGAATCGGAATTGTTCAGCTTCGAAGGTATGCTTGGACACGAACTCTGATGCAGCAACCGAGAAGAGTCTTCCTGAGCCACACCAGCGAGTTCGCGAGCTTTCCGAAGGACCGGTCTTTCGTGGATGCCGCCATCGCAGCCGTCGGACGGGCGAAAGACGCCGCCACCGACATGAGCTACTTCACCTCCCGAGACACGCAGCCGGCCGACTACTGCATCCGGGAGGTGAGGGACTGCCAGGTGTATGTCGGAATCATCGGCTTGCGGTACGGCTCGCCGGTCCCGGACCGTCCGGAACTCTCCCACACGGAGCTGGAATTCGAGACGGCCAGTGAACCCGGTGCTGAAAAAAAGCGATTCATCTTCCTGCTCGATCCGAACGCGCTCGTTCCGCCGGCCATGTTCACGGACGCGAAATGCGAGCATCGTCAGCTGGCCTTTCGAGAGAAGCTCAGCGAATCCGACATCATGACGGCTCCGTTCAAGACGCCGGACGAACTGCACCTGCTCGTGTATCAGGCTCTCAAGGAGAGCCGGACGGACGCTCATCCGAGCGAGCCCCAGCAGCAGTACCGCCTGAAGTCCTGGACGGAAAAAGTGCTACCCTCCGAACCCTACCCCCTGCTGCGCCCGTACGAACACCCTGACCTGCTGGCGGGGCGGGACCGCGAGCTGGACGACCTGGAAAGGCTGCTGGCTCGGAATGTCCCCATCATCAGCGTCCACTTCACCTCCGGGGTGGGCAAGAGCTCCCTGCTGCAGGCCGGCCTGCAGGCGCGGCTCGGCCGGAAGGGACGTGCCGTCGCCTACACCGCCTACCCGAGCGACCCCAAGCTGAGCACGCGGCTCCTGAAAGGCTTTCTGAGCTGGGATGGAGAACGAGGGTTCTCGGACGACGCACCGGAGGAGTTTCGCCGGGCGGTCGAGGAAGCGCGCCGGCTGAGCGAGGCCCCGGCGGTGCTGATCCTGGACCAGTTCGAAGACGTGATGGCCCCGGCGGCGGGCGATGCACGCCAACGAATCGCCAACCTCCTGACCGAGACGGTCGAGGAAGACCCGCACTGCCGCTGGGTGCTCAGCTATCGTCACGAGTACCACGGGGAGGTGGACGCCTGGCTGCAGGACGCATTCGCGCAAGCCGGCTTGACCCGGCGCGGGCGCTTCCAGACCTACCCGCTGAAACCGTTGGCAGATTTCCTGTCCGCGATCCGGGCCCCTCTGCGGTTCCCGGAGACGTATGACGTCCGTTTCGCCAAAGGCGCGGACGAATCGCTGGCCGCGGCCTTCGCCCGAAAACGGCGGGAGCATCCGATGGACCCGCTGGTGCCGCAACTCCAGGTGGTCCTGCACGACCTTCTCGATTCTGCCGAGGATGGAGAGATCCGGCTTCCG
>JBFGHG010000249.1:0-5477 GCA_041578395.1 Acidobacteriota bacterium | reverse complement strand
CAGCCAGAGAATCGCCCGTCCGCCGTGATGGGCGAGATGCTCGGCGCGCGGAACGCCCTGGACGCCCCGCTGCTCGAGCTGCCGCAGCGCCTGGAACTCGTGTTCGAGGCGGCCGGCGAATTCCACCGTCCGCGACACCTTCACCACCCACTCGGGACGGTCGGCCCCGCCGGGAAAGAGAAAGTAGACGATCTTGTTGGAGCGGTAGCGGCCGCGGGCCGAGACCAGCAGGCGGCAACCCGGGTCCACCCGCTCGCCGGCCCCCTCCTCGAGGTAGGCGGGGAGCGCCGAGTTCGCGGCGGGCCGGCCGGCCACCACCACCCGGCGCGGGTAGAAGAAGTCGAACCAGGAAGTCCGGCTCAGGACCCGGCCCAGCCGCCCCAGCGCCCGGTTGGCTCGGCTGCGTCCGAACAGCGTGCTGGCGAACAAGTAGGCGCCGGCCCGGGGGTCGCCCAGGGGCGCAGCCGTCCGCATCGCTCCCTGGCGCGGCGTCAGCCAGTAGCCGCGTCCGGCCCGCACTCCCCGGGCCTCGAGCCGTGCCAGGGCGCGCCGCTGAGGCCGCCGCTGAGCGAGGCCGGCCGCCTCCACCCAGACCGTCCCCCGGGGGGCCAGCACCCGGGCCACTTCGGCGGCCAGCCCGCGGCCGCCGCCCAGCCGCTGGAGCGCCCGCGGAGTCTCGGCCAGCACCACGTCCACCTCACCCGAAGGGAGGGACATCCGCGCGCCCCGGCCGGCGGGAGGCTCGAGCCTCGAAAAGGGTCCTGCATCCGGCTGCGCCCCTCCCAGCACCCAGACGCGGGGGACGCTCGAGGCGAGGTACTCGCGGGTCTCCGGGCGGGGCTCGTCCAGGCAGAGGACGGCCCGCGGCGCCGGGTCGTGGGCCAGGAAGCGCCAGTCGGCGGCGGCCGCGGCCTGGTCCTCGAGATTGCTCCCGGGTACGAATTCGGTCTGCAGGGTCCGTTGCAGCAACATCGTCGTTCAGCGAAACGAAGGGAGCCGGCTCAGCTCCGGAAACACTTCGGTCAGGGCCAGCTGCTTGCGCGTGGCAGTCAACACCAGGGCGCTGACGGCGGCGGCCACCACGATGGCTGCCATCAGGTGGCTGCGCGCCAGAACCAGCGCCCCGGTGAGCCCCAGCGCGGCCCCGGCCAGGATCAGGTAGAAAGACAGGTAACTCCAGGAGAAGATTTCCAGGCCGGCGGCAAGCCGCAGTCCGGCCTGTTTGAACAGGTTGTGCACGATCAGGGTCCCGGCCGTGGAGAGTGCCGCGCCCACCGCTCCGTAGGCCGGAATCAACCACAGCGCCAGCAGCAGGTTGGCCACCAGCGCCGCCAGGTCGATGCAGACCGTGTAGCGGATCTTGCCCAGCACCTTGAGGGTCACTCCGTTGTACCCCAGGGCGGCGCTGAAATAGTAGCCCAGCGCCAGAATCGAAAGGACGGTGCCGGACGACCGGTAGGCCTCGCCGAAGAGCAAGACCGTCACCGGCTCGGCCAGGGCGAAGGTCAGCGCGAAAACCGGAAAAGTGAGCACCGCCACCCAGCCGGCGGTACGCCAGTACAGGGCGTTGAGGGCGCGGGTGTCCGAGCGCGCGAACATCCGCGCCGCGGCGGGGGTGTAGAGCATCGCCATGGTGGTCATCACCAGCACGTTGAAGCGGGCCGCCGGCACCACCACCCGGAAGTAGGCCACCTCGGAAGTCCCGTGGAACTGGCCCAGCAGCAGCACGCCGATCGAGGTGGTCGCGATCACCAGGAAGTCCGAGCTGAGCGTGGCCAGCGAAAAGGTCAGTACTTCCCGGGCCGGAAAACTGATGGCCTCGAGGTTCTCCCGGCTCAGCAGCCGGCGCCGGCGCAGCCACTGCACGAAGAGGGCCGCGTAGATGGCGAATCCGGCCGCCTCGGCGGCCAGGTAGCCGGCCGCCAGGAAGAGGGCGCCTCCCCCGGCCGACAGCATCCCCACCACCACCGCCAGCTTGAGCGCCGGGCTCAGCACGTAGCGGCGCAGGACGATGGCCTTGGATTCGGCGAAGCTGGCGAACAGATTCATTAGAATCAGGTCCAGCCCCTCGAGCGGCACCAGGAAGATCAGCACGTACAGCAACAGCCGGCCCTGCTCCCCGCCCCCCTCCGGCAGAATGGGCCCCGGCCAGAGCAAAACCAGGGCGATGGCCAGGCTGCTGGCCAGCAGGGTGGCGCCCAGGCCGACGCAGATCGTGCCCAGCAGCTTGCCGGGCTCGTTGCGTTCGTCGAAGATGGGGACGTAGCGGGAGATGCCGCGTTTCATCCCCAGCGTCGACAGGCCCTGCCAGAGCGTGACGATCGAGAGCGCGTAGAAGAACGCCCCGAATTCGCTCACCTCGAGCGAGCGGGCGATCAGTACCTGCGCCGCGAAATTCAGGCCCAGGGCCAGCATCCGCCCCGACAGCAGAAAGGTCGAGCCGCGCAGCTGGCCGCGGATCTCGTCGCCTGCCTCCGGCGAAACCGGTCCCCCCGCGGGGGTGTGTTCAGCGTCTTTCGCGGCCATAACGTTCCCAGATCAGCGACACCACGGTACGCCGTACCCGATCGGCGTCCCGGGTCGCATCCACCACGTGGATCGGTTGCTCCCGCGCCAGTTGCAGAAACTCCTGCCGCTGCCGCTCCAGGTCCTCCGGATTTCGCTCCTGCTTGCGCTCGAAGAGCACGCGCCCCGGAGCGTCCAGCAGTACGGTCAGCTCGGGCCGCCCCCCCGTTCCCAGCAGCGTCTCCCGCAGCCAGCTCCTCCAGGATCGGGGGCGTTGGGAGGGTCGCGGTTCGAAATGAAACCGGTCGAAGACCACGAAGCGCCCCCGCAGCCGGTGGTAGAAGGCCTCGAGCAGCCGCCCGCGATGCAGCAGCACCCGCCGCAGGGACGTGAGTCTGCGACCCAGCCAGCCCAGTACACCGGGCCTGCGGGCAGCCCTCTCCAGCCACTCGAGCGAGGACTGCTTGCCGTACAGTCCCAGGTAGACGTAGCGGGCCTGGATGAAGGGTTCGCCACCGAGGGCCCGGGCCAGCGTCGTCTTCCCTCCCCCGTCGGGCGCCAGCAGCGCCACCCGCAACCCGCGGCGGCGCAGCACGAACAGCAGGGGACGGAGCCTGCGCGCCGCGAGGCCCCAGAAAAAGCGGGCGGCGGTGGCCACAGGCTGGTGCCGCAGCAGACGCCGGACCAGCACGCCCCGCTGCTGCTGAACGTCCTGCCAGCGCCGTCCCTCGAGGGCCGTCAGCAGCCGCTGCGGCGGCAGCGACTCCCCAAACAGCTCCTCCACCCGGCTGGCCAGCCTCTGCCGCTCGAGGGGCCGGCCGGCCAGGCTCTCGCTCAGGCCGTACAGAGTTTCCAGGCGCTGCTTCTGGCGCTCGGGGCAGTCGGTCTGAAACAGCAGTTTGAGCAGCAGGACCAGCACCTCGTCGCCGCGGGACAGGACCCGAATGCCTCCCGCGGCCCGGCGCCGCTCCAGGACCTCGTCGACCCCGTCCAGACGCCAGGCGCGAATCGGGGCTCCGAAAGAGAGCGCCGTAACCATGTCCAGCTTCACCCACAGGTCCTGCTCCGCCACGAAGGCGACGTAGAAGTGGTGCGGAGCGTGCCCCCAGCCGGGGATCGGAACGAAGCCCTCGGCGCCGGAGATCTCGCCCATCCGCGCCAGGTCCGCCTCCCGCACCAGCAGGTCGATCTCCTGGTAGCGTCCGGAGGGCTGCAGCTGGTCCAGGGAGCCCAGCAGGCAGTACGGAACCCCCAGGTCTTCGAGCCGCTCGAAGACCCGCCGCACGGGGCCCGGAGACCCGTCGACGGACAGGCCGGACGGCCCGTCAGCGGCGGGGACACACATGGCGGCGGTGCTCGGAGACACTTTCGGCTCTGCGACTCTCATGGCGGAAATACTCGACCTGAAACCGGCGGACATGGCGCGCGCTGCCGGCCCGCACTCAGGGTGCGGGCGCGACGGGAATGCTGCGCTCGATGGCCGAGAGGAACCCCGCTCCTCCGAACAGTGAAATCGAGATCAGGGGTGCATCTCCCTCCACGCGGAGGTAGCCTGCTTCCTGCTCGAAGCCGGCGCCGAACAGGCGCGCGTCGTCCAGCAGCGCCACCATTCGCTCGTGCGGCGCCAGGGCGAGCGTGGCCTCGGCCCGCAGGGCGCCCGCCTGGTCGTAGGCCCGGACCACGACGCTGGCTCCCTGCTCGGACCGGTTCAGCACAGCCAGTCCCTGGAAGACCCCCCGGCTCTGGTTCTGCGCGACGTGCGGGAAGATCGAACTCTCCGAGGCGCTGGCCAGCAGGCCCAGGCTGGAACGCGTCCGCCCCGCGGCATCCTCGAAGGTGACCAGGCCCGCCAGGCGACCGCGGGAGGTGAAGCCGCTCACCACCGGACCCCGGTGGGTGAGGACCAGGTAGCCCTGCACCACCTCGGCGGGATCGAGGCCCAGCAGTTCTCCCAGATCGCCGGAATACTGCTCCCCGGCACGGATCTGCAACTGTGCCTGGGCGAAGGCCGTGCCTTGGTCGTCATGGGCCGTGATCTCGACGGTGTTCGTCTCCTGCTTCAGGTTGATCAGCGTCAGCGTGGAGCCGCCCAGTTGGGCACCGCTGAAGAAGTGAGGCGCGATCAGGACCCCGGTCTCATCGCCTCGCTGGCCGGCGGCCGCCGACAGGTGCTGGGGGTCGACCAGGAAGGCCGCGGCCTGCAGCGGCCGATCCGACGACAGCTGCACGTAGCCGCCCTCGATTTCCACTTCGTTCCCGAATACCTCGGCCAGGTCCTGATTGAGGGAGCCGAAAGGCGGCAGCTGCAGAGTCCTCAGCTGCGAAACGGAACCGTCCGGGAGCTTGAGCCGGGCCACCACCGTCGCAGTCCTGAGACTGTCCGGGTTGAGGACGAACAGGAGGGTGCGCGATTCGCCGGCCTGCCTCGCAATCGGGAGGACGAGCTCGGCCGACTCCTCCAGGGACCCGCCGATGCCGTCCAGACGATTCAGGGAGAAGTCACCGGCCATGAAGAAGCCCTGAAAGTCGGCCCTCTGCCCGGTCAGGGTGAAGGCCTGCACCGGGGAGCCCGCGTCCTTGCCGGCGCCCACCACCGCCGGGACCAGCCCGCAGCAGGCGAACTCCTGTGCCAGCCGGGCGGCCTGCCCGGAACCCGTGATCGGAACCTGGTCGAAGACGGTTTGCCAGCCTTCCGCCGTGTAGCCGTAGGCGTTCAGGGGATTGCCGGCGGCGCTGGTGTTGACCGCGGCCACTCCGATGAAGGAGCGCTCCAGTCCCAGGCTGGCCGGAATCGTGAGGCGGCGCTGGGGTACGGCCACGAAACAGAGCATCAGGGCGTCGTCGTCCGAAATCGAGCAGATGCGCTCCTGGCCGATCACGGTCACCCCCTCGGGGTCCCGGAATCCCAGCGGGCGCGTGGACGCCAGCGTCTGCAGCAGCTCCCCTTCCACCGACACCAGATAGAGCGCCTT
>JBFGHG010000248.1:0-5489 GCA_041578395.1 Acidobacteriota bacterium | reverse complement strand
TCGACCTTGACCCCGCGCTGCTCCATCGCCACCAGCACCCGCACCAGCGGGATCTCCACGTCGAAGAGGAGCTTCTCCATTCCACGGGCGCGGATCTCGGGCAGCAGCGCCTTCCAGAGCCGCAAAACCGTGTCCGCCTGCCGGGCCGCCTTGGTGCCCGGGTCCGCCTCGAAGAGGTCCGCCTGCCCCTCCGGTTCCAGCCGCAACTGGAGGTACTCGAGGGCCAGCCGGGCGAGCGAGAAGTCGTTGTGGTTGGGATTGGCCAGGTAGGCCATCAGCATGGTGTCCTGCAGCGGGTCGGGTGGCTGCAAGCCTGCCGGCCCGCCCACGATCAGCTCCTTGCTGTCGTGCACCACCCAGGGCCCGGCCCGGGCCAGCCGCTCGAGCGCAGCCGGGTCCGCGGCCAGTTCGGAGGAGAGCCAGCAGCCGCTTCCGCTTTGGCGTGAAAAAGCCAGCGTGGACTGCGGCCCCGGCGACAGCGCCAGGATCTCCGCCGGAGCGGCCATGACCTCGTCGAGCTGCACGAGGGTCTCCAGCCCGCGGTACTCTCCGGCGGCCTCCTCGGGAGGCGGAAGGAACTCCTCCAGCAGGGTCACGAACTCCAGTTCGGTGAACAGCTCCCGGGCGGCCTCCCTGTCCGGTTCGCTCAGCTCGAGCGAGTCCAGGTCCAGCTCGAGGTCCAGGTCCTCGTGGATGCGCACCAGCTCGAGGCTCTGCCGGATTTGCCCCTCGTGATGCTGCAGGCTCTCCCGGTAGGTCTTGCGCTTCACTTCGTCCCGCCGCCGCAGCAGCTCCTCCAGGCTGCCGTACTCCCGAATCAGGGTGCAGGCGCCCTTCTGCCCGATGCCCGGCGCTCCGGGGATGTTGTCGGAGCTGTCTCCCACCAGCGCCAGCACTTCCGCCACCCGCCCGGGCGGGACCCCGAACTTCTCTTCCACCCGGGCCGGGTCCAGCCGTAGCATGCTGCGGGTGTCCAGGATGCTCACCCGCTCGTCCACCAGCTGGAACATGTCCTTGTCGATGGTCACGATCACCACTTCGAGTTGACGCTCGGCCGCCCGCCGCGCCAGGGTGCCGATCACGTCGTCGGCTTCGTAGCCGGGGAAGGAAAGCACGGGGACGTGCAGCACCTTGCACACGTCCAGGACGTAGGGGACCTGCTCCCGCAGGTCGTCGGGCATGGGGCGGCGGGTCGCCTTGTAGTCCTCGAACTGCTCGTGCCGGATGGTGGGGCCGGAGAGGTCGACGGCCACCCCCAGGTAGCGCGGGCGCTCCTCGGCGATCAGCTTGCGCAGCATGTTGGTGAAGCCGTAGACCGCGTTGGTGGGCTTGCCCTGCCGGCTGGTCAGGCCCTGGATGGCGTAGTAGGCACGGTACAGGTGGGACATTCCGTCCACGAGGTAGAGCTTGCCTTTCACGGGGGTCATGATAGCGCGGGATCGGGCGGTGGGGAGATTCGATCAGGATCGGGGGGCGGAGGTGGTGGCGAGGACGATCGCGATTCCGATTCCGGTTACGATTGCGGAAGGGGGAGTTGCAATGGCGGCTTCGCCTTCCGTAGCATCCTTCCCCTGATGTCGATGCTGCCCAAGATCAACGCCTTCTGGCGGGTGCCGCTGATTCTGCTGGCCACCGCGGTGCTGGCCACGCTCAGCGTGGCGGCCTCGCTGGTGGACGGCACCGGGCGCTGGCAGCACGCCTGCGCCCGGGCCTGGGGGCGTTTCATTTTCTGGGTCTCGCGGGTGCGGGTGAAGACGCGCGGGCTGGAGAACGTGAACACCAGCCGCGGCTACGTCTTCATGGCCAACCACCTGAGCATGTTCGACCATTGGGCCTTCCTGGCCGTGGTTCCGGTCCAGTTCCGCTTCGTGGCCAAGGGCTCGCTCTTCCGCATTCCCTTCCTGGGATGGCACCTCAGACGGGCCGGCAACATCCCCGTCCACCGCAACAGCCCCCGGCAGGCGCTGCGCGACTTCCGGGCGGCCGGGGACAAGATCCGGGAGGGCCTGTCGGTGGTGATCTATCCGGAGGGAGAACGGACTTTCGGCGACGCGATGTCTCCCTTCAAACGCGGCCCGTTCCTGCTGGCCCGCTCCGCCCGGGCGCCCATCCTGCCCGTCACCCTGATCGGCGCGCATCGCCGCCTGGAACGGGGTTCGGTAATCCTCTATCCTGGAGAAATGGAGATGATCTTCCACCCTCCCATCGAGTTCTCGGACTACGGCGAGGACAGCCTCGAAGCTACTTCCGACCGCGTGCGGGAGGTGATCGCGAGCGCCTACCGGCAGGTACCCCGATGAGCCGGAACCAGGACCTCGTCGACCGCATCCAGGAGTCTCTGAAAGAGCGGGAAGTGCCGGCCTGGCTCTTCTACGGGTTCCACGACCTGGACCCCACCGCCTACCGCATCCTGCGCTTCCCGGAGTCGGTCCACGCCACCCGCCGCTGGTTCTACCTGGTGCCGGCCGAAGGGGAACCGCGAAAGCTGGTGCACCGGATCGAGTCGGGCCAACTGGACCACCTGCCCGGCAGCAAGGACGTCTACCTTCCCTGGCCGGAGTTGCGGGAGAAGCTGAAAGCGCTGCTGCACGGCGCCGGCCGCGTGGCCATGCAGTACTCCCCCAACAACGAAATCCCGTACCTGTCGAAAGTCGACGCCGGGACCGTCGAGCTGATCCGCGGGCTGGGGGCCGAAGTCTTCTCCTCGGGCGACCTGGTGCAGCTGTTCGAGGCCGTCTGGACGGACGGGCAGCTCGAGCAGCACCGCGTCACCGCCCGCCAGCTGACGGAAACAGTGCGGGAGACCTTCGAGCTGGCCGAGCGGCGGCTGCGCGGCGGGGAGCCGATCGGCGAGCTGGAGATCCGGGACGCCATCCTGGCCCGCTTCCAGCAGCTGGGCCTGGAGGCCGACCACCCTCCCATCGTGGGGATCAACGAGCACAGCGGCAACCCCCACTACGCGCCCTCGGCGGCAACCGACCGGACGCTGCGGCAGGGCGACTTCCTGCTGATCGACCTGTGGGCCAAGCCGCGCACTCCCGAGGCCGTCTACGCCGACATCACCTGGACGGCCTTTTTCGGCGCCCAGCCCGACCAGGAAATTCGGAAGGTCTTCGAAGTGGTGCGCGACGCCCGCGACCGCGGCGTCCAGTTCCTGAACGACAGGCTCGGCCAGGGCCACCGGGTGGAAGGCTGGGAAGTGGACGACGCCGTGCGCGGGGTGATCGAGAGGGCGGGCTACGGCCCCTGGTTCTCCCACCGGACCGGCCACAACCTGAGCCGCGAAGTGCACGGCAACGGCGTCCACTTCGACAACCTCGAGAGCCATGACACCCGCCAGGTCATCCCGGGCATCGCCTGCACCATCGAACCGGGAATCTACCTGGACCGGTTCGGAGTCCGCAGCGAAGTCAACGTCTTCGTGCACCCGGACTCGGCGGAGGTCACCACGCCCCCGCAACGGGAGCTGCTCGTCCTGCCTGCCGAAGGCGCCTGAGGCGCTTCAAGTGCGCCTCTTCAGCTCGTCCCCCACCAGGTTGAAGGCCAGCACGGTCAGGAAGATGAACAAGGCCGGGCTCAGCAGCCAGGGGTAGGTGGTGAGGCGGTGGACCGAGATGGCGTCGTTGAGCAGGACCCCCCAACTGGAGTCGGGCGCCTGCACGCCCACGCCCAGAAACGAGAGCGTGATTTCCCCCAGGATGAAGGCGGGAATCAGCAGCGTCCCCTGCACGATCAGGTAGTTGCTCGTGAAGGGCAGGACGTGACGCAGCAGGATGCGGGCGTGGGAAGCCCCGGCCGCCCGGGCGGCCAGCACGTAGGGCCGTTCGGCCAGGCTGGCCACCTGGCCGCGGATCACCCGCGCCACGCCCGCCCAGCCGATCAGGCTGAAGATCACCACGATCAGCCAGTACAGTTCCCGCAGCGACATCTCCCGGGGGAACACCGCCCGGATCCCCAGCACCAGGAAGAGGCCGGGCAGCGACAGGAAGAGGTCCGCCAGCCGCATCAGCAGAGCGTCGATCCGGCCCCCCACGTAGCCGGCCAGCGCCCCCAGGCCCACCCCGATGGCCAGCGTGAAGACGATTCCGACCAGGCCGATGGTCAGGGAGAACTGTGCTCCGTACAGGATGCGCGACAGCAGGTCCCGCCCCAGGTCGTCCGTCCCCAGCAGAAAGACGCGCCGCTCCGGCAGCGCCGCTCCGAACAGGTGCACGTTCCAGCTGCGGCCCATCCAGGTGTAGCGCTCACCGGAAACCAGGAGGGCCAGCGGAATCCGTTCGTCCGTTTCCCGGTAGGAGCGGGTGGCCGGGTCGCGCTCCAGGGCGTAGACGAAGGGCCGCAGGTGAAAGCGGCCCTCGCGGTCGAAAAAGCGGGGGCGCTGCGGCGGCGCGAAGAAAGTCTCCCGATATTGCGTCTTGTGCGGGTAGGGGGCCAGAAAGGGCGCCGCCCAGGTGGCCAGGTAGGCGAGAACGATGAAAGCGAGCGCCAGGCGCAGGACCAGGTTGTTCATTGGCGGTCCCGCACCCGTGGGTCGTTCCAGGCCAGCGCCAGGTCCGCCAGCAGGTTGGCGCTCACGATGAGTACCGAAGCGGTCATGACGCAGTTGATCGCCACGAACAGGTCGCGCGACAGGATGGACCCGATGGTCAGCGCCCCCAGCCCGGGCCAGTTGAACACCTTCTCGACCACCACCGACCCGCTCAGGAGCCCCCCCAGAATCAGCCCGAAGATCGAGATCACGGGATTGAGGGCGTTGCGCACGGCATGGTAGAGGAGGCGTCCCCGCGGCAGGCCTCGAGCGGCCGCGGCGAGCACGAACGGCTGTTCCAGCGCGTCGATCAGCTCCAGGCGCAGGGTCCGCACCACGATCGCGACCATCGGCAGGGCCAGCGTCACGGAGGGCAGCGCCATGTGGTGCAGCCCGCCGAATCCGCCGATCGGGAACCAGCCGCTCCAGTACGCGAAGTAGAGCAGCAGCAACGAACTGAGCAACGTCGGCAGGGAGAGCCCGATGATCGAGAACCCGAGGCCGAGCCGGTCGGGCCAGCGGCCCGGCCGCAAGGCCGACCAGATGCCCAGGGGCAGGGCCAGCAGCAGCGTCAGCAGCATGGCGCTGGCGGTCAGCAGCAGCGTGTTGCCGAGCCGCTCCAGAATCAGCTCCGAAGCCGGCCGGTGCTGCGCGAAGGAGTAGCCCAGCTCCCCCTGCAGCACCCCGGAAAGCCAGCGGAAATACTGGACGTAGAAGGGTTCGTCCAGACCGTACAGCGTCCGCAGTTCGGCCACCCGCTCCGGCGATACGGTGGGGTTGAGTTCCATCTCCGTGAGGTAGTCCCCGGGGATCAGGTCGAACAGCGCGAAGACCAGCACGGAAATCGGCGCGCGTGTTTCTGCGCGGTTATATGGCATCTGGACTCTTGGAAAGTCTATTCTTCTGGAGCCTGGCGTTGCCGCTGCTGACCCTGGCTGCGAGCGTTTCGGGCGAATCGCTG
>JBFGHG010000247.1:0-5489 GCA_041578395.1 Acidobacteriota bacterium | reverse complement strand
GGGGCCCGGCTCGGGCCGGGAAGCCGCCATCCGGTCGATCCAGGCGGCGGGGGGGGAGATCAAGTCGATCAAGGACGTGACCCCGATTCCGCACAACGGCTGCCGTCCCCCCAAGAAACGAAGAGTCTGAGGACGGACGGGCAGGCACCGCCCGTCCCACGAAGGAGAAGGAAACCTTGGCACGCTACACCGGTCCGGTCTGCCGGCTCTGCCGGCGCGAGACGATGAAGTTGTTCCTGAAGGGGCAGCGTTGCTACAGCGAGAAGTGCGCCATCGAGAAGCGCAACTTCGTGCCCGGCGAGCACGGGCGCATCGGCCGCCGCCGCCCCCAGGCCATCGGGTATGGCACCCAGCTGCGTGAGAAGCAGCGGGTCAAGCGCATCTACGGAGTGCTGGAGCGGCAGTTCCGCAACTACTTCTCCAAGGCGGCCCGCCGCAAGGGCATTACCGGCGAACTGCTGCTGCAGGCCCTGGAGCTGCGCCTGGACAACGTCGTCTACCGGCTCGGCTTCGCCACTTCCCGGGCGCAGGCGCGCCAGTTCGTGCGCCACGGCCATGTCGTGGTCAACGGGCGCCGTGTGAACATCCCCTCCTTTCAGGTGAGCAAGGGGGACGAGGTGTCGATCCAAGCCAAGAGCCGCAAGAACGTGCTCATCCAGTCCGCCCTGCAGGACGCGCTGGGGCGGGGAGTGCCGCAGTGGCTGCACCTGCAGGCCGAGCAGTTCAGCGGTCAGGTGGTCGAGCTGCCGCGGCGCGAAGACATTACCGTGCCGATCGAGGAACAGCTGATCGTCGAGCTGTACTCGAAGTAGTTCAGCGCGGACCGCGCGGGAGGCTCGCCTCCGCCGCACGTCGAAGCGCCGGGCGGGACCGCGAGCCCGGCCGGTGGACATATTTCGGATCATATCCAGGGAGAGAAGCCGACCATGAAAGGTTTTCAGAGGCCCAAGCGACTGGCCGTCGACAAGGAATCCCAGACCGCGACCCACGGGCTCTTCTACGCCCAGCCGTTCGAACGGGGGTTCGGCACCACCATCGGCAACGCGCTGCGGCGCACGCTCCTCTCGTCGATTCAGGGAACCGCCATCACCGCGGTCCGGATCCAGGGAGTCCTGCACGAGTTCTCGTCGATCCCGGGCGTCAAGGAAGACGTCACCGACGTGATCATGAACCTGAAGCAGATTCCCATCAAGTCTCACTCCGAGGAGCCCAAGACGCTCTACCTGGAGTCCAGCGGCCCCGGAGTCCTGAAGTCGGGTGACATCAAGCCGGACCCGGACGTGGAAATCCTCGCTTCCGACCTGCACATCGCCACGGTCAACGAAACGGGCAGCCTCCAGATGGAGATCCGCATCGGGACGGCCCGCGGCTACGTGCCCGCCGACGAGAACTTCGACGAGGATCAGGACATCGGCTTCATCCCGGTCGACTCCGTCCACTCGCCGGTGAAGAAGGTCAACTTCTGGGTGGAATCCGCCCGGCTGGTGCAGTCCACCGACTACGACCGCCTCAACCTGCAGGTGTGGACCAACGGCTGCATCTCTCCCCGGGACGCCATCGCCCAGGCTGCCAAGATCCTCAAAGACCACCTGCACATCTTCATCAACTTCGAGGACGAGCCGGAGTCGAGCGAGGGCGAGGATCACGAAGAGTACGACGCCTTCAACGACAATCTGGGCCGATCGGTCGAGGAGCTGGAGCTGTCGGTCCGGTCGTACAACTGTTTGAAGAACGCCAACATCCAGACCATCGGCCAGCTGGTCCAGAAGACCGAGGCGGAGATGTTGAAGACCAAGAACTTCGGACGCAAGTCGTTGAACGAGATCAAGGAGATCCTCGCCGACATGGGGCTTTCCTTTGGGATGAAGGTGGACGACAAGGGGCGGCCGGTCCTGGAACAGGCGGAGTCCTGAGGAGAAGAGTGAGCCATGCGACATCGCCGGTCAGGTCGTAAGTTGGGTCGAACCAGCAGCCACCGCAAGGCGCTGCTGCGCAACATGGTCACCGAGTTCCTGGACAAGGAGAAGCTGGTGACCACGGTGGCCAAGGCCAAAGAGCTGCGGCCCTTCGCCGAGAAGATGATCACGCTGGGCAAGCGGGAAACCCTGCACGCCCGGCGTCAGGCTCTGGCCGTTATTCGGAGCCGCGACGTGGTGCACAAGCTGTTCGACAGCCTGGCGCCCCGTTTCAGCGACCGTAACGGCGGCTACACCCGCATCATCCGCCTGGGATACCGCAAGGGGGACAGCGCGGAGATGGCCCTGCTCGAACTGCTCGGCAGCGAGTTCGCGCCGCCGCTGGAACGAGACAAGAAGAAGTCTTCCAAGAAGAAGCAGCCCTCCGAACCGGAACCGGAACCCGCGGAAGAAGCCTCTTCCTGAGGTGGCACGGCCCCCCCGGCGGTGATTCTCTCAGCTGTGAGTGAAGGGCAGGGATGCCCGTCCCCACTTTGCCGATCGCGGGCAGGATGCCTGTGCCACGTCGCCATGCGATAATGCGCGAATGCTGGCGATCGTCGTGGAAGAGGGTGCGCCCGCCGCTGCGCCGGGAGGGCGGTGATGCTGCCGGTGATCGGCGCCTCGCTGCTGGCGGCCGTACTGCTGGTGGCCGGTTTCTATCGGATGACGCGGGTCTGTCCCGACTCCGCCGACCTCGAGTTCGTCCGTCGCCACGACCTCTACACCTCGTACGTCCTGCGGATTCTGGAGAGCGCGGACTACCAGTTCTTCGCCCGCAAGAACCGGCGCTACCGCGACTTTCTGTTCGAGAGCTACGCGCGCAACCTGGAAAAAGACATGGCCGAACTGGCCCGGAGCCAGCCCGGCTGGACCTCGGCGCTCTTCCTGCGCCTCTACCGGGGAGTGTACCGGGTGCTGCGCTGCAAACGCCGCTTCAACAGCAACGTCGGGGATCTTCGGCTGCTGCTGGGGATCGCGCTGGCCCTGGTCCGCCGTCTGGTCAGAAGTTAGCGGCGCTGAGGTTTTCCGCCAGCCACAGGCCGAGATAGATGTTCACGAGGCGTTTCAAGTAGCCCTCGACCCGGGCGTTCTGCAGGCACAGAAAGCAGCGGAATCCCTGGTTCTCCTTGGAGAAAACGGACCAGCTCGAGTGCAGCCGTTCGGGGAAGAACTCCAGGAAGCGCGCCCGGTCCCGCTCGGAGAGGTTGAGGCTGTAGGCGAGCTTCAGGCGGTCTCTCCCCTCGAGCAGAACGGCCCGGTTGGCGTCGCTCAGCCGGTAGATCTCCTGAAAGCGGAAATGGCGCTGCTGGTCGAGGTCGACCTCCTGCGTCAGGTCCCGCCCGCTGATCGCCGCGGCGGAGGCCGCACCCGGCCAGACGTCGGCGATTCCCACTCCCAGCCCATCCAGGATCTTCTTGAGGTTGAAGAGGCTGATTCGGTAAAAACCGTTCTCCATACAGGAGTACGAGCTTTCCGGAATCTCGCTCAGCAGTGCCGCCTTGCGCACGGAGAGCCGCTTCTGCTGCCGGATGTTGCGAATCCGTTCCCGAATCTTTTGGTTCACGGGGTCGTCGAAACTCATCACCCACGCCACCCTTTCGCCAAAATTACCGCTGGCCGCTATTCTAGTGAAGAGTCCCGAAAAAACCAAGACCTTCTGCCGCTGAAGCCGACCCGGCCGCCAGCCTCGCTCAGTAATCCCGGCTACGGATCGCAGTCGAGGTATAATCAGGGCTTCATGGCCAAAGTGGGATTCGTCAGTCTGGGATGCCCCAAGAACCTCGTGGACAGCGAGGTGATGCTGGGCCTGCTCGCCCGCAACGGGCACGAGATCACCGGCAGCCAGGAGCAGGCCGAGATCATCGTGGTCAACACGTGCGGATTCATCGAGAGCGCCAAGCAGGAGAGCGTGGACACCATCCTGGAGATGGCCCGGCAAAAGACCGAAGGGGCATGCCGGCGCCTGATCGTGGCCGGCTGCCTGGTGGAGCGTTACCGCGACCAGATCCAGGAGCAGATCCCGGAGGTGGACGCGGTGGTGGGGACCAACGAGATCCCCAACATCCTGGAAGCCTGTTCCGACCTGGCTTCCCCGGTCCGCCAGCCTCCCCTGTACGACAAGCGGGAGCTGTACCTGTACGGCGAGGACGATCCCCGCGTGCTGACCACGGCCCGGCACACGGCCTACGTCAAGATCGCCGAAGGGTGTGACCACCCCTGCACCTTCTGCGTCATTCCGCAGATGCGGGGCCGCTTCCGCAGCCGGCCGCTCGACTCCGTGCTGGCCGAAGCCCGCGATCTGGCCGCCCGGGGCGTGAAGGAACTCAACCTGGTGGGGCAGGACACCACCATGTACGGCTGGGACCGGGGCGACCGCCGGGGCCTGGCGCGGCTGATCCGGCGCCTGGGCGAAGTGGAAGGCCTCGAGTGGGTTCGCTTCCTGTACGCCTACCCCAACAACGTCTACGACGAGCTGCTGGACGCCATGGCCGAGACGCCCTCCGCCTGCAAGTACATCGACGTCCCTCTGCAGCACGCCTCGCGCGGGATGCTCGGGTCGATGAAACGGGGCGGGAACCGGAGATCGCTGACTCGTCTGGTGGAGCGGATCCGCGAGCGGGTGACGGGCGTGGCCATCCGGACCACCATGATCGTGGGGTTCCCCGGGGAGACCGAGCAGGACTTCGAAGAGTTGCTCGAGTTCGTGCGCGAGGCGCGCTTCGACCGGCTGGGCGCCTTCGTCTACTCCGACGAAGAACACGCCGCCTCGCACGCGCTGGGGGAGAAGGTCCCGGCGCGGGTGGCCGGGCGGCGGCGCGAGCGCCTGATGAAGCTGCAGTCTCGGATTTCGCTCGAGAGCAATCAGCGGCTGGTGGGCGAGACGGTCCCCGTGCTGCTGGAGGGTCTGGCGAAGGAGAGCGACCTCTTCTGGGAGGGCCGGCTCGCCACCCAGGCGCCCGACATCGACGGCGTGGTCTACCTCACCGATGGAATCACCGACGAGACGCTCCCGGGGGAGCTGCGCCGGGTGCAGATCACCGAGGCCCACGAGCACGACCTGGTGGGCAGGGTCGTCCCATGAAGGCGGCCGGCCGCTACCCCTGTCCCCGCTGCAGTGAGCTCAGCCGTCCCGACTCCCCCTTCTTCCCCTTCTGCTCCGAGCGCTGCCGCCTGGTCGATTTGGGCCGCTGGCTGGAAGGCAGCTATCGGGTGGCGGGAGAAAAAGTCGATTTGCCGGAGCAGGACGACTTCGAAGGCGGCCGTGAGTAGGTGGAGCCGGCTGATCGCGACCGGCGCCGGGGCGGGATACCTGCCGGTCGCACCCGGGACCTGGGGCTCGCTGCAAGCCGTGGTGCTGGCCGCCCTGCTGATCTGGCCGGCGGGTGTCCCGGCGCTGCCGGCGCTGGCCGCCGCCACCCTGCTGGCGGTGGCCGCCGGCATCCCGGCAGCCGGCGCCCTGGCCCGGCGGGCCGGCCGGGAGGACCCCTCCGAGGTCGTGATCGACGAGATCGCGGGCCAGTGGCTGACCCT
>JBFGHG010000246.1:0-5500 GCA_041578395.1 Acidobacteriota bacterium | reverse complement strand
TTCCCCCGGTCTCCAGCGCTCCGGCCGGCGCTGCCTCCGGCGGCTCGAGGGGGGGCGGCCAATCGTCCGGAGCAGTGCCGGGTGGCTGTGGCTCTTCGGCCGTGTAGGGCGGCTCCTGGGCAGGCAGGCGGTCAGCCGTGCCTGCTTGGGGCGGGACGATGGCGTGTCCGGCCTCAGCCGCCGGCGCAGCGGTGGTTTGCCGCCCTGCGGCGCCCGGTTCGGCCGGGCGGGGGATTGCGGTGTCTTCCTCCGCCAGGACGCTGAAGTCCGAGAGCCGTTGCTCGATCGTTCGGACTTCTTCGCCGGCGGGCTCGGCAGTCGATTCGTCGCCGCACCGTTGGGCCCACCACCGGGCCGCGGCGATCCGGGCCCGAGGGGAGAGCAGATTCGGCCGTCCGAGTCCCCCGGGGGGCGGCGTTGGCCCGGTCCGGCTCCCGGTGGCGGGAGGCCTCGGCGTGGACTCGCTATCGCCGCCGGCGGAAGCAGCAGCAGTGCCGGGTATCGCCTCGGGGGTTGCGAAGACCGGTTCCGAGCGAGCCACTGCACGACCGGGCGGCTCCTCCCGAGCGGCGGCGACCCGCCGCCTGCCGGCCGAGGGCGCCGCCGGCCCGGGCGAGTTCGTACGGCGCCGGGCCGCGGGTCTGCGCTTCCTGGAGCGGGAGATCCGCTCTGCCGGCGGCTTTAGAGGCCCTCCATCGGGGTCCTGCCCGTACCCCCAGGCCAGCGCCTCCGTGGTGAGCGCCCCCAGCAGGTCGGCTTCCGGCGCCAGCAGCGCTGCCGCTTCCTCCCGGAACGCCGCGAGCCCACCGTGCCACTCCCGCGCGGGGGAAAACGCCTCCCGGAATCGGCGGGCGGCTGGAAAGATGTCCTCGCGGCCGCCCGGGAGAGTAGCGTCGGCCGTGTCGGCGAGCAGGCGGACCCACCAGCGGTCTGGACCGGTCCCACTCATCGCCGCCCGGCCTTCCCGGCCGGTTTCCTGGCGTGCAGCATCTCCACGTACATCATCACCTGCGCCATCGTGAGGTCACCGACTTCTTGCGGAGTCCAGCCGAATTCCTGCGCCAGGACGAAGCATGCCCGGGCCAGCGGAGACTCGAGCGCCGCCTGCACCCGCTTTCTGGGCAGGCCCATCCCGCTGATGCGGTTCACTTCGTCCAGCAGGAAGCGGGCCAGCCCGGTGTGGAGCCGGTAGACTTCCTCCAGTCCGAGGGCCGGCTCGACCAGGGATTCCTTGATCAGCAATGCCGAGAGCAGGGCGTCGTTGTCCTTGGCCGCACGGGTGATCTGCTGCACCATCCGCACCGTCAGGGGCCGCAGCTTCACCCGGGCGGGTTCACCGTCGCCCTCGGCCGGGGCCGGGGCGCCCCCGCCGGTGTGCAGGACCTCGCTGGGCACCTGCACGTCGAAGACGAGGCTTCCGCCCGCCAACATTTCTTCCGCACTGAGGTAGGGCACGTCGTCCTCCTCCAGGTTGCCCGCACTGCACCGCTACGCGATCTCGATCAGGCCGCGCCCTCGTCCTCGACGCTCACCCAGAGCGCCTTGAACCGCACCTCCTCCATGACGAAGTCGTCCTCGGGCACGTCGAAGGACCAGTTCTCGATCTTCGCGCCGTGTACGGTGATCGTGCTCGCCTCGCCCGGCTTGGCCGGGTTCTCCAGGCGCAGAGCGATGTTGAACGAGGGGTTCACGAAGGTGCCCTGCGGACGGGATGCCGCGGCGTCTCCCAGCAGCAGCTTCAGGAGGGCGCCGTTGATGGCAGCGCGCTCCATGCTGCCCGAGACGTTGACGTTGCCCGGCCGGAGTTCGGTGGCGTAGCGCTGCCCCAGTTCGTGAAACGGCTGGATGTCGGTTTCGACCTGGACCTCGACGTTCGTGGCCCGGCCGACCGGCGTGAGGGAGTACTCGTCGATGACCGCCTGGGCGGCCTCCCCCTCGACCCCGCTGTCCACCGCCAGCATGATCGCTCCGTCGGAGCCTCTGAAAACGTTGGTGTTCGGCATGGCAGTTCCTCCCCCCTAAGCGAGGTTCATGATGACCTTGATGAAGTCGATGCTGAAGGTGGGCTTCAGGAACATCGTGACCAGGCACACGCCGGCGATCTCCTGCTCGCGAGTGGCCGTGACTTCGAGCGTGTACTCGGTCAGGGCTTCGTTCAGGACCATGTCCGCCAGGAACCCGTTGAGCGTGGCCTTGAGCGCGGCCCGCACGCGGGCGTTGTTCAGCTTTCCGATGTAGGGCTGCGAGCCCTGCCGGGTGCCGGCCTTGGCGAAGTCCACGATCCGGCGCACCGAGATCTGCTTGAAGGCCCCGGTGTCGGTGGTGATGCCCTTCATGACCCGGATGCCCTCCTTCTTCTCGAGCACCAGCACACGGTTCTGAATGAGCTTCTTGATCTCGCCGTCGTTGTAGTCGGTGCTGATGCCCGCCACCCTCATGGTCTTGTTGGTGGGGCTCACCTGCACGGCCAGCGAGGCGATCAGGCCCGCCACCGCCGCAGCGGTGTAGGCCGGCGGGAGAGTGACGGCCGCCTCCTTGGCGAGGTCGTTGGCCTTGATGCCCGGCGCCGTCAGGACCAGGCGGTCGTCGGCCACGGAATCGGCGTTGGCGGCGACCGTGGCTACGCTGTCCGCGTCGGCGCCGACCACCGCGATACGGTCGCGGCCGTTGTTCTCGGCGGTCTCCACGTGAGCCGTCAGGATCGCCGCGGCCTGGGTGGCGTTGAGCCCGGCCAGGCAGACGATGTTGACGGGCTCGAAGTCGAGCTTCGCCAGCGTGGTCTGGTACTGGGTGGGCGTCGCGGCGGCGCCGTCGGATCCGCCGCTCAGGGCCAGCGGTTCGGCCGTCACGTCGGGAAGACGGGGCCCCGCGCCGGTTTCGATGGTCACGGTGACCAGGTCGGAGAGCCGATCCAGATCGCCCTTCAGGTCGTCGGCGTCGACCACCGAGTAGACTTCCTTCTGGACGCCGTAGGTCACCGCGATGTCCCGGCAGGCGGCCTTGTTCACCTGGTAGCTGGCGATGATCGTGTCGCCGTTGGCGGGGACGTCGTCCGCGTGGAAGGTGAGGGCGCCGGCGTTGTCCACGATCACCGTTCTGCCGCTGGCCGCGGTGCCCGTCGTCTTCAGCGCGAATCTGACGATGCGGCCGGTCGCCGCTTCGATGACCTTCACGCTGTTGCTCGCCACGTTGGCGATCTGGGCGTGGAGGGGTTGGATGACGCCTCCGGCCACCACCTGCTCGCGCGCCTCCACGGTGCCGTTCTCCTCGGCTGCCAGCACCTGCACCTCGATGCCGTGGCCCCAGGTGCCCGGAGTCTTGGCGGCGAAGGTGACCACGGTGCCGGTAGTGTCGGCGAAGGGCCGGGTGGCGGCGCCCGCGCTGCCCGTGGCGGTCCGCACCGCGTAGACGGTGGAGCCGCCGTTGGCGAACACCTCCTGCAGGGCCCGAACCAGCGTGAGTTCGTTGCTGCCGCCGCCTGCCCAGGCGTCGTAATCGCCGAAGACCTCCTTGGCTTCGGCGAACGACGAAAGGAGCACCACTTCGTCCACGGCCCCACGCGATGCGGTACCGACCACACCGACGTTGCCCGTGGAGATGCCCGAGACTCCGATGAGGCCCTCCGAGCGGACCTCGATGTACGTACCGGGGATCACCATTTCGGTAATCGCTTCTGCCACTTCGCACCTCCCTGGCCGGGCCCCCTCGGAGCCGTGGCCGCCTTGTGTCTACAGGTCAATTGATCTGAAAGTCTTCCTCCACGGGCGGCTCGATCTCCGCTCGAACCTCGGTGATCACACCTCCCGGCCCCGGCGTTTCCTGCTGCACCCGTTCGAACACGAAGTCCAGCTCGAGGGTCTGGCGCTTCGCGTCGGGGTCGGTGGTCTCGCCGGGCAGGACGGTCGCCGCCACGCGGTCCCATTGGGCCGCTCCCATCCGCAGTACGCCTTCTCCCCGCAGGGCCACCGCCTCCTCGCCAAGCAGCTGCAGCACCTCCGTGGCGAGCGACAGCGCCCCCGCCTCGGCCGCCGCATAGACGTCGATCCGAAGCCTGCCGGACAGGCGCCGGGCAAAGCGCTGCTCCCACTGCGCCGGGTCCGTCTCCTGCTCCAGGACCACCCCGCCGATGCCCGAAACCGAAAGCTCGGTTTGGGCGAGGCCGACCGCGACGGCCGGCAGCTCGGACCGCGCGGCGGGGGCGGCCGTACCCACGTGAGCGGGCGGAACAATGGACTCCGGGAGCTTCCGGATGGTGGTGGTGAACGCCAGGATGAGGGCGTCGATCATCCGCCGCTCCCATCCCCGTCCGGCGGCGCGCCGGTAATCTGGACGGCGGAGAGGGATTCGGAACGACCGAGCAGGGACGTCCGGCCCGGTGTCCTGTGCGATCTCGAGCCCAACTCTACCCCCGCTGGAACTGGCTGCCCGCGAGGCTCGGCAGACAGTCCCCACCGCCTCACGCTTTGACAGGCCGCGTGACTACCCCGAGGCGTCACCGTGGTTTGACAAGGAGTATCGGCCAGTCGGGATGGGGTGTCAAGGAATCGAGTCGCCTCATCGTGAAAGTGTCCGAAAGGGGATGGCAGCCTCACGAAACCGAGCCCGGCTTTTTCGACCGTGGGGAGCAGATGCTCAGAGTCCATCTTCGTATAGAACTCCTTCAGTGTCCGATCGGCAGCCCTCCAGACACCGGGAGAAAGGCCTGTTTCTGCGGCGTTCACTTACACAAACGACCGTGCCGGCTCCAGCGAACAGCCCTTCCGTCGTTTCGGTCTCTTTTTTCGCGTTGAGGAGGTTCGGTTCGCGACGATTTTGACAGCCGTGACGATTCTGTCATGATCGGAAAAATGATCGGACTCCGACGCCTCGACCACTCAGGGCTCGTCGTGTCAGGGCTCCATCTGGCTGCCAAGGCCCGCTGGCCTGGAGCCGGTACGGTGGACGAGCCGTGAGCACCGACCCCGCCATCGTCTCGGTCTTCATCGCCTATCGCCAGGGCGACGGCGATGACCCGGAGGGCAGTGAGTGCGCCGAGTGGTTGTACGACAACCTGCAGGGCCGCACCATCGCGATCGACGGTAAGCAGGCCAGGATCGACACTTACTGGGATCAGGTCGCCCCGGCCGTTGGTGACTGGCGCGAGGTGTGGGAGGGCGATCTCAAGACCGCGCGTGCCTTCGTGCTGGTCGTTTCGCCTTCTACCGCGGCCCGCCGCCAGCCTTCCGACTGGCTGTTCGAGGAGATCCAGTGGTGGCTTGACAACCGTGAGGTTGCCCCGATCATCGTCAACGCCGGCGATCACCAGAACGCACCCATTCCGCCCATCGTCAAGGAGCGCCACGGGTACGCGCAATGGGTCAACTGGTCGGCGGACGCCCTCGACCAGGAGCGCGTTGCCGGCCGCATCGTCGAGGGCATCGTGCTGGCGGAGAGCGGCGTCCGCTACCAGGAACTGGAGCGCACCATGCGACTGCTGCACGAGGCCGAGGTGGCCCGCCTC
>JBFGHG010000245.1:0-5509 GCA_041578395.1 Acidobacteriota bacterium | reverse complement strand
CGGGTGGAAGGCGAGGGTCCCTACTTCTGGCACCGGCGCCTGCTGGGGGCCAGCGTCAGGGAGTCGGCCACCCGCGACCCGGTCATCACGCCTCGCGAGCACGATGACGGCAGCGTCACCCTGGAAATGCTCTTCGAGTGGAAGCAGCTGCAGCTGAAACCCAAGAAGCGGAAGAAGAAAGGGCTGCCCCTGGAGGTCCTGGTGGCCGACAGCGACCAGCCCGGCTCGATCCTGGAGTCGAAGCTGGACCACCTGAAGCATCTCAGCTGGAGGGGCAGCCTCCGTTTGGGCTCCCGCTGAACCCAGATCACCATCAACACCGACGAGCAGGAGAAGTCATGAGATCCGACAACGAGGCGACAGACGCAGTGATCGTGGCGGCCGGCCGCAGCCCGGTCGGCAAAGCTCCCAAAGGGACGCTGCGGCACACCCGGCCCGACGACATCGCCGCCCAGGTCATCCGGGGCGTCTTGCGCCAGGCGGCGCCGCTCGAGGCCGATCAGGTGGAGGACGTGGTCCTGGGCTGCGCCTTCCCGGAGGCGGAGCAGGGGATGAACGTGGCCCGCATCGCGGCGCTGCGCGCGGGACTTCCCGACCATTGCAGCGCCATGACGGTGAACCGCTTCTGCTCCTCGGGGCTGCAGACGATCGCGCTGGCCACCCAGGCGGTCCGTTCCGGCTGCAACGAAGTGGTCGTCGCGGGCGGGGCCGAAAGCATGAGCATGGTGCCGATGGAGGGCTTCCACTTCGCCCCCAACCCCACTCTGGTGCGGGAGGATCCGGACGTCTACATCTCGATGGGCCTGACGGCGGAGAACGTGGCGGGCCGCTACGGGATCGACCGGGCCGAGCAGGACGAGTTCGCGCTGGCCAGCCACCGCAAGGCGCTGGCGGCCCAGGACGGCGGGCACTTCCGGGACGAGCTGGTGCCCCTGGAGGTGGCGGTGGAAGAGCTGAACAACGGGAGCAAGAGCCGCCGCGAGATCCGCTTCGAATCGGACGAGGGCCCGCGCCGGGACACCTCGGCGGAAGCGTTGGCCGGTCTGCGGCCGGTCTTTCACGTGCGGGGCACGGTGACGGCCGGAAACAGCAGCCAGCGGAGCGACGGCGCGGCCGCCGCCCTGGTGATGAGCCGGCGCAAGGCGCAGGAGCTGGGCCTCGAGCCCCTGGCACGGCTGATCGCCTTCGCCACGGCGGGGGTCGAACCGGAGTACATGGGCATCGGGCCGGTCTACGCCATCCCCAGGGCGCTGCGGCAGGCGGGGCTCGAGCTGAGCGACATCGGACTGGTGGAACTGAACGAAGCGTTCGCGGCGCAGGCCTTGGCGGTGATCAAGGAGGCCGGGCTGAACCCGGAGATCGTCAACGTCAACGGCGGCGCCATCGCGCTGGGGCACCCGCTGGGCGCTACCGGGGCCAAGCTGACCGCCACCCTCCTGCACGAGATGCGGCGCCGCAACGTCCGCTACGGCATGGTCACCATGTGCGTGGGCGGCGGGATGGGCGCCGCCGGCATCCTGGAGAACCCCAACGCCTCATGAATTTCGACTTTCCCAAGCTCCCCGAGCGGCTGCTGATGGGTCCGGGCCCCTCCAACGTCCCGGCCCGCGTGCTGACGGCGATGTCGCGGCCGCTGCTGGGCCACCTCGACCCGGCCTTCGTCCGCCTGATGAATGAAATCCAGGAATTGCTGCGCCGGGTGTTCGAGACGGAGAACCGGCTGACGGTCCCCATCTCCGGCACCGGCAGCGCCGGCATGCAGACGGCGGTGAACAACCTGGTCTCCCCGGGAGATTCCGTGCTGGTGGGGGTCCACGGCGTCTTCGGCGGACGCATCGCCGACTGCGCCGACCGCTGCGGAGGCGAGGTGACGACCGTGCGGGCGCCCTTCGGGGAGCCTCTGGACGAGAAGGCGCTGGCTCGCGCCGCCGACGAATGCCGCCCCCGGCTGATCGCCGTGGTGCACGCCGAGACTTCCACCGGGGTCCTGCAGCCGCTGCAGCCCATCCGGGAGATCTGCGACCGCCATGACGCGCTGCTGCTGGTGGACTGCGTCACCTCGCTGGCCGGACATCCGGTGGGCGTCGACCGCCTGGGCGTCGACGCGGCCTACAGCGGCACCCAGAAGTGCCTCAGCTGCCCGCCGGGCCTCTCGCCGGTGACGCTGTCCGAGCGGGCCCGCGGCCGGCTGGTCCGGCAGAACCAGAGCTGGTACTTCGACCTGAAACTGATTTCCTCGTACTGGGGTCAGGAGCGGACCTACCACCACACGGCCCCCATCTCCATGAACTACGCCTTGCGGGAAGCGCTGGCCATCGTGGCCGAAGAGGGCCTCGAGCGCCGCTTCGAGCGCCACCGCCTCCACCACGAAGCGCTGGTGGCGGGAGTCGAAGCGCTGGGCCTCGAGATGCACGTCCATCCCGGCTTCCGGCTCCACCCTCTGAACACGGTGCGGGTGCCCGGCGGCGTGGACGACGCCCGGCTGCGGGCCCAGCTGCTCGAGGAGTTCGACCTGGAGATCGGCGGGGGCCTGGGGGAGCTGAAGGGCCGCGTCTGGCGGGTGGGCCTGATGGGCGAAAACAGCCGGCCCCGCCCGCTGCTCTATTTCCTCTATGCGCTGGAGAAATGCCTGCGTACTCAGGGCTTGCAGGTGACGGCGGGCGCGGGCGTTCAGGCGGCGGCCGAGCGGCTCGCCGACGCGGTCACGATCCCCTCCCGCCCCTGAGGAGCCCCGGAGCCGAGCCAAGTTGACGACCAAGCGCATTCTGGACATCGGCTGCGGCCGCAACAAGCGGTCCGGAGCGATCGGCATGGACCGGGCCCAGCTGGAGGGCGTGGACCTGGTGCACGACCTCAACGACTTCCCCTATCCGTTCGAAGACGAGACCTTCGACGAGGTGTACGCCGTCCACGTCATCGAACACGTGGACTCGATCCTGAAGGTGATGGAGGAGATCTACCGGATCTCCAAGCCCCGCGCCCGCGTGACGGTCATCACGCCCCACCACACCGACGCCATCTCCTGGCAGGACCCCACTCACCAGTGGCACCTCAACTCGTACTCGTTCAGCTACTTCGAGCCGACCTACCACACCAACCACTACACCCACGCCCGGTTCCGGGTGCTGGGCAGGCAGCTGAAAATGGCTTCGCCGTGGAAGCTCCTCGGAATTCAGTTCCTGATCAACCTGGATCACCGCTTTGCCGGCATGCGGTTCGTCCGTAAATTCTGGGAGCAGTACCTGTGCTTCCTGATGCGCGGCAAGCAGCTGACCTTCACCCTGGAACGGCTCCCCGACGCGGCCCGGTAACGCCTACCGCTCCACCACTTCCTTGATGCGCCGGTAGATCTGGAGCAGCTGCTTCTGCTGTTCCCCCGGCGGCAGCGCGTCCAGCGGATTGGCGGGATCGTTGACCGCCTGAAAGCGGGCGATCTCCGTATCCTCGACCGTGCTGGAGCTGACGGCGATCCAGAAAATCGTCACGCCGCGGGTTTCCGCGGCCGCCAGCAGCTCGGGCAGCTCCTCGTCGTTGATGAAGTCGGAGGCGAGGAAGTTCTGGCTGATCAGCAGCACCGCCGCCTTGGCCGACGTCAGCGATTCCCTGATCTGTTCGCGCCAATCCTCCCCCGCCTTGATCTCGCGGTCGTCCCAGATCTTGATCGCCTCCTTCTTCTCGAGCGGCTTGAGAAACTTCCGCAGCTGAGTGAGCCAGGCCTCGTCCTCGTGGCTGTAGCTGATGAACACCGGCTGGGCGACCTCGAGGCTGGGGGCGACGACGTGCAGGACGTAGACCACCTTCCGGTCACGGTCCAGCTTGCAGGTCAGCTCGACCTGCGGGCTGGGGTGCCGGTAGATGAAGAGGTCCTCGGCCAGCCGGACGGTCCGGTGGGAGTGCCCGTCCGGGTCCTCCGTCAGCGTGTCCTCGATCTCCACCAGCGCGGCCCGGATGTTCTCGGGCAGAGACTTGCGGATCTCCCGGGCCTCCTTCGAGTACGCCTTGGCATACTGCGGGAACTCCAGGTCGTCGCTCATCGCTCGCCTCCGCCGCCGGACGCCTCGCGCGCGGCCGCCGGCCGCAGCGCACTGACCTCGATCCTGCGCGCTCCCGGCGCGATCCGGTACCCGATCTCGAGCCCCTCGTTTTCGACGGGCCGCCAGCGGAGGGCATCCGCTTCGCCAATCTCGCCGGCCTCCTGCGCCAGGGCTTCGATGGCGTCCTCGACCCGCAGCCGTGCGGCCGGCTCGAGCCGGGCCTGGGCCGCCCGCACCGCCTGGCTCTTCGAGATGACCGGCGGCGCCGCGGCCGACTCGAATTCCTGGATGCTGTCGGCCCGCTCCCGCGAGATCTGGGCCCGCTCGATGCGGGCGATCTGCTCGTAGACCTCTCCGGCAACCTCGACCCCCTCGTCTCCCCCGCCGTCACCCGATTCGCCGAGCGCCGCCTGCAGCCGGGCGATCACGCGGGAGCGCTCTTCGCTCCGGCGCAGGCGATGAACCCACAGGTACATGTAGCCCACCACGAATGACCAGAGCGCGCACAGCGCGACGGCCCACAGGGGATAGTGGTACCAGTGACGAAGCTCCGCGGAAGCCGGCCTGGGCACCAGCAGGGCATGGGTGAGGAAGAGGACGCCGAAGGCCCAGATGGCGGGCCCCGCCAGCAGAGTCAGGGTGTTGACGGCGCGGTGTTTGGCCCGCTCCGCCCGCCAGGGCTCCTCCAGGGCGTCCGCCAGGCCGAAGCTCGCCACCAGCCGCTCGCGGCGCTGAACCCGCCGCGCCAGGCGCATGTTCAAGCCGATCAGGATCACGAACATCCAGCCGTACATGGCCACGAAGATCAGCGTCGAGCGTACGTACACGCCCACCACGTGCCAGAACGGCTCGCCGCCGAGCAGCCCGTACACGGACCAGGAGGCCCCGAACAGGGCCGCCACCATCAACCCGATGTAGGCGACCTTGTTGAGCCGCCGGTAGCGCTTCATGTCCACGCTCGAGAGGGGATTCGCCCGTTCCTCCCGCTCGAGGATGCGGCGTGCCGCCTCGAGATGCGCTGAATCTACGGTCTTCGAGGGACTCATGGCCACACTCCACACGACACGGGTATCCACGCCCTGCCCACTCCGCCGGTTCGGGCCGGTCGACTTGGGGCGCCACTCTACTATAGATTCTCCCGGGGAGGAACGAGCCCGGGAAACCGCCGATGGACGACACCGCCGATGCGCCGCCTTGCTGATTCGATCGCCCGCCGCTGGCACGCCTACTGGTTCGAGCCGGACCTCCTGCTGAGCGCGTCCGTGGCGCGGATCTGCGTTGGGATCGCCGTCCTGCTCTCGCTGGCCCGCTTTCCGGCCCCCGACTACGCGGCCTTCCTGGACAGCCAGATCGCGGCCCACTACCAGCCCAAGGGGATCCTGTTGCTCTTCCCGCTGGGGCCGCCCCCCGCCCTCTTCTTCGAGGTGATGCGCGCCACGGCGTGGATCGCGACCGTGGCCTGGACCGCGGGGCTG
>JBFGHG010000244.1:0-5543 GCA_041578395.1 Acidobacteriota bacterium | reverse complement strand
GAAAATGGGGATCTGCAGGGCCAGCGTCGGGCCGGTGATCCACTGCCCCTCGGTCTCCCGCTCGCCGTCCACCCCGACTTCGATTCCCACCGGGAAGAAGCGGGTCTTCTTCTTCAGCGCCAGCGCCCGGGCGAACAGGTTGACGGTCCACCGTGCCGCCTCCAGGTCGAGCCGCTCCCGCATGGCATGGGACTCGAGCTGCTGGACCGGCACTTCTTCCGCGGGGAGAGGAGGGAGTCCCCGCCGGGCGGTCCAGGAGGCGTCCGGTCCCCACAGCCCCAGCAGCCGGTTGAGCCGCTCCCGCTCCACCCGTTCCCCCAGCCGCGCCTTGGCCAGCTCGATGCGGGACTGCTGGTAGACGGCGTCGTGATTGGCCAGGTCGAGTTCACCGATCGTCCCCGCCTCGAACTGGCGCCGGGCCAGCTCGCGGGCGGCCTCGTTGATCTCGCTGACCACCTCGAGACGCCCGACCAGTTCGGTCTGCGCCGCCAGGGTGTAGAAGGCCGATTTCACCTCGGCCACCAGGTCCAGCATCTCCGCGCCCAGCCGCAGCCGGGTGGCCTCGAAGTCGGCCAAGGCGATCTTCTTGCGGGCGGGCAGGACCAGGAAGTCGAGCAGGTCGATCCCCAGGGCGAACTCGAGGTTGGCGGGCGAAGGGGGGACGTCCGGGAAGCGGGCCGAGAAGTGGAACTCGGGGTTGCGCACCAGGCCCGCCTGCGCCAGGTCGGCCTGGGCGACGGCCAGATCTTCGAAGTCGGCCTGCAGCGAGCGGTTGTTGATCAGCGCGATCTGGACGGCCGCCTCCACGGTCAGCTCCGCTCCGATCAATTCGCGAACCCGCTGCTCGAGGGCCTCGGTTTCCTCCGGCGTGCGGGCCCAACCGGGACGTGCCCCGCTGCGGCTGCCGATCGTCTCGGAGAGGTCGGCGAAGGCGGGACGCGGGTCGACGCGGGCGCCGCAAGCCGCCAGGAACAGGAGCAGCAGAGTCGAGCAGCAACGTTTCATGGTGTGTGTTGGGAAGGTTTCTCGTGGGGGATCAACTTCATGCCGCAGATGGAACAGGTGCCCGGTTCCGCCTGGCGGACGTCTGGGTGCATCGGGCAGGTGTAGACGACGGCCGGCTCCGGCTCCGGGTGCTGATGGTCCGCGGCGGGGGCGGCCGAGTGATGTCCGGAGTGGTCTTCCTCGGCCGGTCCCGCGGCTGCCGGCCGGTCGGGCTCTCCTTCGAGGAGAGAAGGCAGGGGCGAGACCGGAGTCGACGCCGCCGATGCGTCCGCCGGGTCGGGCGTGGACAACTGCACCGGAGTCCGAGCCGCCGAACAACCCGTCAACAGAAGCGCAAACAGAACGATGAGCCGGTTCATCGATCCCCTTCTCCGTTTCAATTCCAGCGAAACCACTTCAGCGCCAGGCCGAAGCCGACCAGGGCCCAGACCATCAGCAGCATAAGCGGGAACCACTGCGAAGTCAGCCCCTGCCCCTCCAGGATCACGGCGCGCAGGGCGTTGACCAGCTGGGTCAGCGGCAGGGCCTGCACGAACGGCTGCATCCAGTCCGGGAACCGCTCGGACGAGAAGAAGACCCCCGAGCAGAGCCACATGGGCAGCATGACGACGTTGAGGATTCCCGAAATCGTCTCGATCCGCTTCGCCCGGGAAGCGGCCAGCAACCCCAGGCCGGCGAAGGCCATGGCCCCGATGAAACACACCAGGATGATGGACGCGATACTCCCCTCGATCGGGACGCCGAACAGCAGGGCCGACAGCAGCAGCAGGCAGAAGGCCTCCGGGATGAAGAAGATCACCCGGTTTCCGACCACCGAGAGCAGGAACTGGCTGCGGCTCATGGGCGTGCCCAGCAGGCGCTTGAGCAGCTTCTTGATGCGCATGTCCACCAGCACGAAGCCGATGCCCCACATCCCGCCCCCCATCAGGTTCATCCCGATCAGCCCGGGCACCAGGAAGTCGACGTAGCGGGAGCCGGGCGCGCTGATGCGGACTTCCTCCGTGGCCAGCGGATCCTGCCGTCCGGCGGCGCTCTGCAGCGCGTTTTCGGCCGCCGCCTTGCTGCTGAGCCCCTCCGGGTTGGAGGGGTCGAAGTGGAACTGCAAGACGCCCGCGTCGTCCAGCGTGACCACCAGCGGTGTCTGGTTGCCCCGCAGACGCGTAAACGCCGTCTCCGCGTCGTGGACCGTGACTTCGAACGTCTCCAGGTCCGCCAGCGCCGACTGCACCCGCTCCGCGGCCGGTCCCGACACCGCGTCCAGGTACACGACGGCCTCCCCGGAGCTGGAAAAGGCCAGCCCCAGACCGGTCACCATCAGCAGCGGAAAGCCGTAGGTCCAGAAGATCGCCTCCGGCTCCCGCAGGTGCAGGCGGATGTTGCCCACCAGCAGCTGCCAGAAGGGGTTTCGCTCAAACATCGCGCAGATGCCTCCCGGTCAGGCTGACGAAGACGTCCTCGAGGTTGACGTGGCGGGTCGTCAGGCTCTGCAGCTTCGCGTCACCGCCGGCCAGAAACGCCAGCAGGCTGGGGATGGCCAGGTGGGGCTGCTCGACCGTCAGCAGGTAGCCGTCGGACTCCTCGTTGGCGGAGCGGACCGAGTCCAGCCGCTGCAGGGCGTCCAGGGGCAGCGCCGTCCCGTTTTCCAGCGAGAACTCCACCACGTGTTCGCCTCCCAGCTGGGCGATCAGCTGCCGGGGCGACCCCTCGGCGATCACCTTCCCGTAGTCGATGACCGCCACCTGCTCGCACAGTTTCTCGGCTTCGTCCATGTAGTGGGTGGTGAGCAGGATGGTGGTCCCCTGCTGCTTCAACCGGTTGATCACGTCCCAGACCTGGCGCCGTGCCTGCGGGTCCAGCCCCGTGGTCGGCTCGTCCAGGAAGAGCAGCTCCGGGTCGCCCACCAGGGCGCTGGCCAGGGCCAGACGCTGCTTCTGGCCGCCGGACAGCTCGCGCACCCAGGCGTTCGCCTTTTCCTCCAGCGAGACCAGCCCCAGCGCGTCTTCCGGCTCGAGCCCCCGGTGGTAGAAGCTGCGGAAGAGCCGCAGGATCTCCAGGACGCTCCATTTCTCCTGAAAGCGCGTCTCCTGCAGCGTGATGCCGATGCGCTGGCGCAGCGCGGAGTCGTCGCCGCGGCCCCACTGCCGGCCCAGGACCTCCACCCGGCCCGAGGTGGGTTCGAGCAGCCCCTCCAGGATCTCCACGGTGGTGGTCTTGCCGGCGCCGTTGGGCCCCAGCAGCCCGAAGCACTCCCCGGTCTGGACGCTCAGATCGATGCCCCTCACCGCCTCGACCCGCTTCTTGCCGTCGGCATAGGTCTTGTGCAGCTCGAGGCAGCGGATCGCCTGGGACATGATCCGTTCAGGTTAGCACGCGGCCGCGGGCTATTCGAGGGGGGAGATCCGTTGGAATCGGAGGTTCCAGACCCGGTTGCTGGAGATGGTCAGGCCCGTGACCTGCTCCTCGGCGTCGCGCAGGAAGCGAAGCTGCCGCAGCCACCAGCGCGAGGATGTGAAGACGTCTCCGTGCTGCGGCCGCAGCGGCGTGTCGGGATGCCGCGGGTGTTCGAGCACCAGCTGCCGGCCGCGGACCACCACCCGGAAGGGGAGGCGCAGCTCCGGGCCGTAGTATTCGCCCGCGAACCGGGACAGCTCTTCGGGGTCGTG
The DNA here is from genome assembly GCA_041578395.1 of Acidobacteriota bacterium. GTDB lineage: Bacteria > Acidobacteriota > UBA6911 > RPQK01 > JANQFM01 > JBFGHG01. The sequence goes on along the minus strand of JBFGHG010000244.1, from coordinate 1,875 downwards.
GTCGCTGGCCGGGATTCGGACCGCCTTCATCTCCTGTTCGCCGCGCCGCAGCGTGAAGCCCCCGGATTCCCCGTCGGCGGGTTCGAAGAAGGTCACCGCGGCCTGGATCTCGCGAATCACGAACTCGAGGCCCCCGCCAGGCTCGAGCCGGGCGGCCGTCTCCCCTTCGGATTGCAGGTACAGGCTCCCGCCGCGCAGCGCCACCTGCGCCTCGACGCCCGCGTCCAGCCGGTAGTGTCCGGTCACGGCGGCCAGCAGCTCCAGCGGTACGGCCGGTTCCTCGGAGCCGTCGGCGGCCTTGCCGAGTTCTTCTTTCAGGTAGATGTCGGCGATCGAGCGGGCCAGAGCGGAGGCGTTGCAGTCTTCGCGGTTGGCCAGCACCACCACCGTGAACCCCACCTCGGGAAAATGCAGGACGTAGCTGCGAAAACCCGCGTCGGCCCCGCCGTGCTGCAGGGTGGGCAGGCCCCGGTAGCGGCCGTGGACCAGGCCTCCGGCGTAGTCCAGGGCGGGCCCGTCGTTCAGCGCCCCCCGCTCGAACAGTCCACTTCGCAAGTCGGGTCCGCCGACCGTGGCGGTGGCCAGGTTGACCGCCCAGCGAGCCAGGTCGTCGACGCTGGAGTAGAGGCTGGTGGCGCCGGCGGTGGCGTAGCTGGACACCCGTTTGCGAAAGCGGCCGGCGCCCACCACGCCGTAGGAGTAGGCGCGGTTGGGCAGGATCGTTTCGTGGTCCGGTTGAAAGCCGGTGGACGCCATGCCGAGGGGTTCGAAGAGCTTCTGGCGGGCGAACGCAGCCAGGGGCTGCCCCGAAACGCGGCCGACCACCTCGGCCAGCAGGGTGTAGCCGGTGTTGCAGTAGAGGTGGCGGGAGCCGGGCGGGAAGTTGAATTCGCGTTGGCGCCGGATCAGCCGCAGGATCTGCTCCTGGGTGATCACGTCGTCCAGCCGCCAGCCGGCGATCGCCAGCAAGTCCCACTGGTCGCGCATCCCGCTGGTGTGGTGCAGCAGCTGCCGCAGCGTGATTCCAGTCAGATTCTCGAATTCGGGCAGGTGTTTGGAGACGGGATCGTCCAGCGACAGCTGGCCCTCTTGCTCGAGCAGCAGCATGGCGGCGGCGGTGAACTGTTTGGAGACCGAGGCGATCTGAAAGAGGGTGCCGGGACGGATCGGCACGCCGTACTCGAGCTGGGCGGTGCCGTAGCCGCGGCGCAGCAGCACTTCTTCCCCCCGCACCACGGCGACGGCGGCGCCCGGCGAGTCGTTGCGGTCCCACTCGGCAAACAGCTGATTGACCTGCAACGCCCGCGGATCGGGCGCGGACGCGAGCACCGGTGCCAGGACGAGGAAGTAGAGAAGCGCGGTAACGTGTGAGCCAGATCGCTTGCGCTTCCGTGCTAAAATGCCGAGGGGAAATTTGCCCATGGTGCGAACGCTGAGTATAGCGCTGATTCTGATCGCGGGCTGGACCGGCCGGGCCGCCGGCGAACCGCGGCAGGAGTGGGTCCTGCCCATCCTGGTGGGCGGCACCCCCTCCGGCAGCGCTTACTACAGCTCGAATCTGCACCTGATGAACCTGTCGTCCACCGCGGCCGAGCTGGAGGTGGTAGTGTTCGCCGGTGACGTGGAGGACCCGGCCTCCGATCCCCGTCCCGTCCCGCAGGAGGAATCGATTCTTCGTCTGGAGGCGGGGGAAGCGCTCACTACGGAGCTGCGGCTGCAGGAGCTGGGGGACGAGCGCCCCGGGTTCCGGCAGGGCTGGGCTCTGTTCCGCGCGCCGCCGGGAGTCCGCCTGCACATGGCGGTGGAGCTGACCGACTTTCGCGAGGACGATTCGGGCGCCTTGCAGCCCTTCAGTTCCGTGATGGTGGACGCGGT
>JBFGHG010000243.1:0-5556 GCA_041578395.1 Acidobacteriota bacterium | reverse complement strand
CGCAGCTCGTCGAGCTGCTCTTCTTCGAGTTCCAGGTCGAACCGCTGCTGAAGCGAGCCCACCGGGCGTCCCCTGGCGTCCCGCACCAGCGCGGTCAGGTAGATCTCCTGCAGGTGCCGCTTTTCCCTCTTGTTGCGGCCCGTCTGCACCTGCTGCTCGAGCAGTTCGATGGTGGAGAAGGGAAAGGCGAACTCGACTTCCAGGACGTCGGCCGCCGTGCGCCGCGTGGTGACTTCCAGGGGAAAGTCGCGGAAGGCCTCGGGGCTCATCATGGCGGTGGCGATGGTCCGCTGCAGCAGGTCGGTGGAGGTGGGCGCGGTGGCGAAATAGCCGCTGCGGTGGGCGACTTTCCCCTTGCCGGAGCGCAGCTTCACGTCGATGCGGCGGAACTTGGCGTCGTAGTCCTGCAGGCCGGCCCGGTAGGCGAGCAGGTAGTAGTGCTCGGAGAAGTCGAAGACGCGCTCGACGATCTTCTTCAGGTTGTTGTTGTTGTAGACGGCGAACCCGCCGGTCTCCTCGGCCCAGCGGCGCAGGTAGATGTTTCCCAGGCCGGAGGCGTTCGGCATCACGAAGGTGGATTCCGAGCGCGCCCTCATGGAGCGGCGGCCGCCGGACGTCGGTCCGGTGGCGGGAGCGCGGACTCCCTGCCCCAGCTCGACTCCGCCGCCGCCGGGATTGACCGCGAAAACGGTGAAGCCGGCGTCGCTGAAGAGTCGGGCGTTGCGGCGCGGGTCGTAGCGGCTCTTGTCCGGGTCGTCCACCCGGGGCACGCCCAGCCCCAGGCCGAAGTAGAAGCAGATCTTGCGGCCCTGCAGGTACTTGAGAGCGCTGATGGCGGGGGCGAACGGCTCGCGGGTCCCCAGGGTGACGACCTCGTCCAGGACGTTGGTGAGCAGCTCGAGGTTGGGCACCTGCGGGAAGATCTGTTCGAGGTCGTCCGTCAACCCGGCGCCACCCGTGGCCGAAAAGCTCTGGCGGGCCGGGTCCGCGGGCCGGTCCAGGGCCAGGCTCAGCGCCAGCAGGTCGGGCCGGATCTCGCCGATCAGGCGCTGCAGACGCTCCCGGTCCTGGGTGAACTCGGACATCGCGTTTCGCCACGACACGGCGGCGAAGTCCGTCTTGGGCTGCAGCTGGCCCACCACTTCGCGGGCCGCGTCCTGGGCCCGCTGCAGGCTGCGGGGGCTCATGAGGGGGTCGAAGCGCATCACGATGTAGCGGCGTTCGCCGGCGGCTGAAGTGGGGGCGCTGCCGACCGTCTCGGGCGCGCCGGCCGTCTCCGAGCCGGAGGGTGCGCCGATCCGGCCGTCCAGCTCGACCTCCTGGAAATTGACGATCTGTTGTTCGAGGCCGTCCTCGAGGACCTGGAAGTCGGCCGGGGTGAGGCCGCGGATCGGCCGGCCCTTGCCGTCCTTGACGCTGACGTAGACGGGCACGGTGTCGACGGCGACGCGGAAGATGGGTTCCGGCTGCGGGGAGGAGGCCGGCAGCAGGGCGGCCCCAAGCAGGGATGTGAGCAACAGCGAAAGCTTCTTGTGCATGGTTCCCTCTTTCCACCCGCGGGACGGCGCCTTGGCCTCGAACCTGCCGCCAATCTACTGATCAATGGTCAAGATCGACCGGCTTCATAGGGGGGCGGGGCTGAGGTTCCAACTCGACTCCGTGAGTCGGGCCGAAGCACTGTAAGGCCAACTCGCCCAGCCGTGCTGGTGCGGCGACGGCCCGGCGAATGATGCGGCGAACCTCCTCTTCCATCGAAACGCCATGCTTCGCCGCGCGGATCCTCAGCTTCTCGTATACCTCTTCTTCAATCTTCCGAACGCTCGAGCTCGGCATGGCGGGTAGGCTAGCACACGATGGCATTGCCTGCGGATGGTGGCACTCCGTCGAGGCGAGCGAACTCGGATCTTGCGAAAGGGCGCATCGCCGCTGGCCCTCGAGGCCAAAGCGCGCCCGGCAGGATTCGAACCTGCGACCTACGGATTAGAAGTGCGTGGGGCTGATCTCCGCCCGCTCCGAACTACCGCTCCAGCTGCACGTCGATCCGCAAGTCCCGATCCGGCACGACCTGCAAGGTCGCCTCGAACGGCTGATACCCGGGATGCACGATGCGCAGCTGGTGCTCGCCTTCCATGATCGGGTAGCGGTCGCGCTCGCGGGAGAAGCTCGAGGCACTGCCGATCAGGTTGCCGTCGACGTAGACCAGCGCCCGCGGAGGCGTCACGTCGAAGAGGACTTCTGAGTAGTTGGCCCGCACCACCGGCGACGCGATGGAGGGCCCCAGGTAGACGGCGTAACTTCCTGTGGTGGACCGGTAGTAGGGCCGGTAGTAATTCGCCGCGTAGGGCCGCGGGCGATAGCCGTACCCGTACCCATACCCGTAGCCCCCGTAGTGGGAGCGGCCGTAGTAGGGCCGGTACCCGTACCCATAGCGAGAGCCGCCGTAGTACCCGCGAAACCCGCGGTGGTAGCCGTAGCCCGCGCGGAAGCCATAACCGTAGGGAATGGAACCGCGGAAGTGGCGGGACGGCAGGGACCGGTAGCCGTAGTGCGCGCGGCCCCCGTGACGGTAACTGTACCCGTGTCCGTACCCGTAGCGCTGGGCGCTCAGCAGGGGGGCCGTCAGCGCCGCCAGCAGCAGGACGTAGAGCACTTTCTTCATGGCTCGCCTCACCCCTCTTGGAGCAACTTCTCGCCCGGAGGTTTCACTTCAGCTCGATGACGCCGCACGCCAGCCGGCCCCCGGCCGCGCCGGTCGGCTGCGAGGTGAAGTCGTCCTCGCCGGCATGGACGATCACCGCCTTGCCGACGATCGAGTGGTCCCCCTCCAGGGACAGGAACCCCCAGTTGGCGTGGTATTCCGCCTTGCCCTCGGCGTCCGCCTCCAGGTTGCCCAGATCGCCCACGTGGTGCACGGCCGCGTCCGGGCCGCCGTGGTCGACGCCCTCCGGGTTGTAGTGCCCGCCCGCGCTGGTGGCGTCCGGGGCGCTGCAGTCGCCGGTCTCGTGGATGTGAAAGCCGTGCTTGCCCGGCTCCAGACCCGTCACCAGCGCCGAAACGTGGATCTGGCCGCTGGACTGGGTCTCGAAGGTCACCTGGCCCGACACCTGACTCCCCTCGGTGGGCTGCAGGTTGGCTTCCGCCTTCAGAGCCGCCGGGGCGTCGTCCTCCGCGTGACCGGCGGCGTGCTCGGCCGTGTCCGTGGGGTGGGCGTGCTCGCCGCCGCAGGCGCCCAGCGCCAGCACCAGTGCCATCATCGTCAACAGTCGCAAAGTCGTATGCATGCAGTCTCCTTCAGCGCAACAATAAGAGAAGCCGCGCGGCTCTTCAACCTCAACCGGGGACGCCCTCCTCTTGCTGGACCGGATAGGCCTCCAGGATCTGCCGCGCGTCCCGGCTGACTTTCTCGATCAGCTCCGGCGGATGCAGCGGCCGGGCATGGGGCGCATAGGTCAGCACCAGCCGGGACGGGAACTCCATCGTCTCGCTGCGCAGCTCCAGGACGACCCCGCCGTCGTCCGCGTCGCGGACCGACGAAGACCACTGCTCGCGGATCCAGGGCGCGACCTCGGAGGAAAAGTGGATCTCGACCCGGTTCTTCCCCTCCAGACGCAGGAAGCTGGCGCGGTAGCGCTCGACGTCCAGATCCTCGGGCGCGGGGAAGGTCTCGTCCAGCGCCTCGGCCGCCAGGATGCGCTCGAACTTGAACGTGCGCAGGTCCTTGCGCAGCTCGCAGTACCCCGACAGGTACCAGTACCCCAGGCTGTTGGTGAGCAGGTAGGGGCGGACCTTGCGCCGGGCCGTCTTGTTGCGGGTCAGCGAGTAGTACTCGATGCGCACCTTCCGCCGCCGGTCGATCGATCGGCGCAGCACCTCGAACTGCCGCGAGATCGGGTTGGAGTGTTTGGCGAAGGCGATGCGGTCCTGCCACTGGGCGGTCTTGTCCACCGATTGCGAAATCAGCTCCCGGATCTTGCGCTCCAGCGAGTGGACCGTGACCGGGTCGACCTCCGGGTCGAGCAGCTGCAGCGACATCAACAGCGCCATCGCCTCCGGCCGCGAGAAGCGCAGGGGGCGGTTGAGCATCTGGTCGAACTCGATGTAGACCCGGTCTTCTTCGACGTAGATGTCGATGTAGTCGTCCGGCTGGAAGGGAGGCTTGCCGATCAGCAGGATGAAGTCCAGCTCGCGCAGCAGCTCCCGCGGCTTGAGCCCCACCTTCTCCGCCAGCTCCTCGACGGACACCCCCTGGTTCTGGGAGACGTAACTGAGGATGCACAGCACCCGGTTGATGCGCTCCGTGACGGTCATAGCAGTTCTCGGACCCGCTGCCGGATCTCCCGGCGGACGGCTTCCGGCCGCAGCACCCGCAGGTCGGATTTCTCCGAGAGCACCCACGAAATCAGTCCGCTGCGATTGGTCACCCGAAGCCGGAAGGAGTTGTCCCCCAGGGGCTGGGCCGACTCCAGGTGGGCGCCGAGTTCCGGAAGCCGATGAGGAGCCACTTCGACGTCGATTTCCTCGGCACGGTGGTAATGATACTCCCAGGGCTGCTGATCACGGAACCGCTGCAGCGAGAAGTCGGGCGGAATCTCGAAATCGGGGGTGCCGGGCCGGCGCGGATTCACCTCCAGTTTGCGGATCCGGGCCAGCACGAAAGAGCGGAGGTCTTTGCGCAGGTGGTCCCACCCCACCAGGACCCAGCTGCCCCGCCGGAAGATCAGGCCGTAGGGGTTCACCTTGCGCCGCTTCGTCTTTCCGGTGGAAAAGGCGTGGTAGACGAACTCCACGCGCTTGCGGCGCTCCAGGGCGTCCTGGATCTCGCGGATGAAGGGCGCCCGCGGCGTCTCCTTGTAGTGCTCCGAATAGGTGATGCTGATCTGGGCCGGCGGCGGTTCCAGGATCTCCTGCAGGCTGACCAGCTTCAGCAGCGCCGCCTCCAGCTGGTCGCGGTAGGGGAAGTCGTCGTGCACGCGCACGGCGGAGGCGGACAGCATCAGCAGCGACGATTCCTGGGGCGTGACCTCGATCTCGGGCAAAAAGAGCTTCTCCTTGCGGATGATGTACCCTTCGCGCTTCTTCTCGCGGCCCCCCTGGTAGTCGATCGGAATCCCCAGCGAAATCAGCTCCGCCTTGTCGCGCTCGAACTTGCGCTGGTTCGACTCCTCCACCCCCTTGGCGTAGTCTTCCGGGAAGTGGTTCTTGATCTCCTGCCAGGAGACCGGCTCGCCCGAGTTCAACAGGTATGCGATCAGGTCCAGGAGGCGCTCGGTGCGGTTCACTGGGGGTAGTGTATGCAATGGCCGTCGAGGGGGTCAAATGAGGCGGATCGGGCTCCCGGGGGGCCGCGTCGGGTGCACTTCGGGCCGTCCGCGGGGCGGTCGAACCGGGCCGGTTGCCTGCAGTGCCCACCGGCCGGGGTTTGTGGTTTAATGTGGCCCGGCGGAAAGGAGTGGAATCGTATGACCTTCGTGATTACCGAGCCCTGCATCGGGACCAAGGACACGGCCTGCGTCGACGCCTGCCCCGTCGACTGCATCCACCCCCGGTCCGACGAGG
>JBFGHG010000242.1:0-5560 GCA_041578395.1 Acidobacteriota bacterium | reverse complement strand
CAAGGGCGAACCGGGTCCGGACCGGGTCCCGCTGGTGCGCATTCACTCCCAATGCCTGACCGGCGACATCCTGCACTCCCTGCGCTGCGACTGCGGAGACCAGCTGGAAAGAGCGCTGGCCAGGATCGAGGAGTCGGGCTGCGGGCTGCTCGTGTACCAGATGCAGGAGGGGCGGGGCATCGGCCTGCTCAACAAGATCCGGGCCTACGAGTTGCAGGACCAGGGGGTGGACACGGTGGAAGCCAACGTCCGGCTCGGCTTCGACGCCGACCAGCGCTCCTACGCCTTCTGCGCCCAGATCCTGCGCTATTTCGAGGTCCGCCGCGTCCGCCTGATGTCCAACAATCCCAGCAAGATCGAGGGACTCGAGAACGAGGGGATCGAGGTCGCCGAGCGCGTCCCCCTGGTGATTCAGCCCTCCCGCCGCTCCGCCCGCTACCTGCGGACCAAGAAAGAAAAAATGGGGCATCTTTTGGACTGACTGCGGGTCAGTCCGAAATCCCTGGGCGCCGAAGCGAGCCGACGCCCGAGCCACCAGTAACCGGTCTCTCGCGAAGGCGGCTCGAACGGGCGGAGGTCTGATCTGATCAGTCAGGGGCGGAGGTCGGCTTCGATCTCGGCCAGCAACTGCTCGGCGCCGTAGCGGAAGTCGTGGTTCGGGAAGTCCTGCAGGAAGCCTTGGACGGTGGTGCGGGCTCTGGCCGCTTCTCCGCGGTAGTAGAGGATCTTGGCTTGCAGCAGTGCGGCTTCGGCCCGCAGCGGGCTGGCCGGGAAGCGGGCTTCCAGGTCACGGATCTGTTGCAGCGCCTCGTCCTCCCGTTCCGACGCGGCGAGGGCCTGGATGCCCTGGAAGCGGGCCTGGTCGGCGAGGCCGGTGAGGTTGTCGGGGTCGAGTGCGATCACCCGCTCGAAGCTCGCCAGAGCACCGTCGATCTGGCCTCGCTCCAGCAACGCCTCGGCCAGGGCGTAGTGAGCCCGGGGGGAGTCCGGCCGGTCCCCGGCCGCGGCTCGCAGTTGCCGCAGCTCCCGGGCGGCGGCCATCGCTTCCTCCAGCCGGGTGCTCAGCTCAGACGCGCTCAGATAGCCCTGCAGCCGCCCGGCTTCCCGCTCGTCACCATCCAGGATCAGGATGGCGGGATAGGCGTCGATGCCGGCTTCGTCCCGGAGCCGGATCCCTTCCGGATCGCGCTCGGCGTTCAATTTCACCCAGATCTGCTCCCGTCCCAGCGTTCGGCGGAACCGCGGGTCGCGGAAGGTGGTCCGCTCCATCTGCACGCAGTATCCGCACCAGTCGGTGTACAGGTAGGCCAAAAGGGGTTGCCCCTGCTGCCGGGAGCGCTCCAGGGCCGAGGCGTAGTCGGGCTGCCAGTGCTGCAGCGGCACCTCGCTGTGGGAGCGGAGCAGCCCCAGCGAGAGCAGCAGCAGGGCCGCCGCGACCAGTCCGCTGCCCCTCACGGCCCCTCCCGCAGGACCACGTCGTCGCCGGTTTCGAACTCGCCGTCGGGGCCGGCCGAACGCAGCTCGAAACTACGCTCGGAGAGCGCCCGGTAGGAGAAGGGCTGCGACCAGGCGTCCAGCCGGACCACCGCCTGCAGATAGCGGGGGGTGAGCAGGTCGATCAGGGCCGTGAAGCCATCCACCGCCGGCAGCCGGTTCTCCTGGGCGAAGTAGAGGCGGACGCCTGACGCCACCTGCTGCATCCGGGTGCGGGTCTCCTTTTCGCGCTCCAGTCCCAGGGCGGCCAGGATCGTCTCGGCCTTCTCCCAGCGCCGGTCTCCCAGGCGCACCTCGTCGACTTCCCAGCCGTCGCCCTTGCGCACCAGCTTGACGGCCGTGGACACGCGCAGTTCCGCGATCGCGAAGTCTCCCGACTCCTCCAGTTTCACGACTTCGACCTGGCTGGCCGGCAGGTCGAGCCCGTCGAACTGGCGCGCCGCGTCGCGCACCTGCCGCTCGACGTTCTTGCCGCAGGCCGGCAGGAGCAGCAGTGCCAGGAGGATCATCGAAGCGTAGCGTGCAGTCACCATCGGCACTATACCAAAACAGGTTTCCGCCGGCGCTTGGGTAAGGTCGAATTCGTGTCAGACGCGGCTGCTATCCTTGAGGTGAAGAAAAGGTGAAATTATGCAACAAGCCACACTCTTTTCCACCCCCCCGTCAGTCGCCGCCGCCACCGCCCGGGGCGGGGTCGTCCATCGCCGCATCCCCTGCCGTTCCCTGCTCAACCGGGAGTCTTCCCAGTCCGACGTGCTGGCCCTCGATCCGTACCGGGGTTGCGAGTTCGGCTGTCTCTACTGCTTTGCCCGCTGCACGCACGAAATCCCGGAGATGGTGCCCGGCGACTTCGACACCACCATTCTGGTCAAGGAGCACCCGGGGCGGGCCCTGCTGCGCTCGCTGGACCCGGGTCGCCTGAGGGGCCGGAAGATCGCCATCGGGACCGCTACGGACCCCTACCAGCCGGCGGAGCTGCGCTACGGCGTGACCCGCGAGATCCTGGAGGTGCTGGCTCGCACCGAGGGGCTTCGGCTGGAGCTGACCACCCGCTCCACGCTGATTCGCCGCGACCTCGAACTGCTCGAGCGGGTGTCGGCTCGGCACCGGCTGGTGATCAACGTGAGCCTGATCAGCCTGGACCGAAAGCTCCTCCTGTCGCTGGAGCCCAAGGCGCCGCCCCCATCGGCCCGCCTGGAGATCATGCGCCTGCTGGCGGAGGCCGGCCTGACGGTTCGGCTGTTCCTGATGCCGGTGATTCCCGGAATCACCGATTCGGGCGAAACCCTGGAGTCCGTGATCGCGGCCGCCGTCGACAGCGGCGTTCGCGGCCTGCGCTGGGACCTGCTCTTCTTGCGGTCCGCCGCCCGGGAGAGTTTCTTCGAGTTCCTGGAGGCGGATCGTCCCCGCCTGTGCAGCGCTTACCGCAAGGTCTACGGGGAGAACACCTACGCCGCGGGCAGCTACCGGGCCGCCGTGGCCGCCCGGATCGAGTCGCTCGAGGCGAAGTACGGCCTGCCCCGCTGAGCGGGTCCGTCCGCGCCGGGAGCGGGAGGTCTGAAGGATGTCGACCCGTCGTTACCGTTGTCGAAAACACTGCTGCGCCCGATTCGGGAAACCGTCGCCCGCGGGCTGTCCGAGCGCCCTCCCCACCCTCTGCGGCGAGGCCGCACGGCCCCCCGCGGGCTGGGCCCGTTCTGAAACGGATATGATTCCGCCATATGGCTTTGGCCCTGGACACTCCGGTCGGCGCTCTGCAGGGAATCGGTCCTGCCCGCGCCGATGCCCTGCGCGGCGCGGGGATCCAAAGCCTCGGCGACCTGGTCCGCAAGCACACCCCTTTCCGCTACGAGGACCGCACCTGCTTCTCATCGGTGGCCGGGCTGCGGGAAGGCCGACAGGTGGTGATTCGTGTCGAAATCGTCTCCGTCTCGGCCGTTCGTACCCGAGTCCGGCGCTTCCGGATTCTCGAGCTGCTGGTGCGCGACGATTCCGCGTCGATGATCGTGAAGTTCTTCAACCAGCCCTACCTGGAGAAAGTGTTGCAGCGCGGCCAGCAGGTGGTCATGTTCGGCGAGCCGCGCAGAGACTCCTACAGCGCCGGCCTGGTGATGCAGAATCCGGAGTTCGAGATCCAGGACGGAGACGGGGAAGACTCGATCCACACCGGCCGGATCGTACCCGTCTACCGCCGTCTGGGCGCCTTCCATCCGCGCACCCTGCGCACGACCCTCTACGGGGTGCTGCAGGAACTGGGCGAAGCCGAGCAGCTCCCGGAGGTGCTCCCGCCGGAAGTCGTTCGCCGCTACGATTTCCCCTCCCGGATGGAGGCCCTGCGGCGGATCCACTTCCCCGAGCCCCGCCCCGGCGAGGCCTCGGCGGACCTGATGGAGCGCCTGGAGCGCCGCGACACCCGGTATCACCAGCGGCTCATCTTCGAGGAGTTCTTCCGCTTCCAGCTGGGTCTGCTGGTCACTCGAAGCCGCCGCCGCCTCCAGCCCAAGCAGCGGACGGTGCGGGTCGACCGGCGGGTACGCGAGGCGGTCAAGTCGATTCTCCCCTTCCATCCCACCGGGGCCCAGAAACGCGTCCTGGGAGAGATCGTGCGCGACCTGACCAGTTCCTGCGTGATGACGCGCCTGCTGCAGGGAGACGTCGGTTCCGGCAAGACGATCGTGGCGCTGCAGGCCCAGGTCGTGGTCATGGAAAACGGGTATCAGACGGCGCTGATGGCGCCCACCGAGATCCTGGCCGAGCAGCACTGCAGGGCGTTTGCGCGTCGCCTGGCGGACACCCCCTACCGGATCGCCTTCCTGACCGGCGCCGTCAAGGGCAAGGCCCGCCGGGAAGCCCTGGAGGCGATCCGTTCGGGAGAGGCCCGCGTGGTGGTGGGCACGCACGCCATCTTTCAGAAAGGAGTCGAATTCCAGAACCTGGGTCTGGTGGTGATCGACGAGCAGCACCGCTTCGGAGTCCTGCAGCGGTCCCGGCTGATGAAGAAGGGAGAGCGGCCCGACACGCTGGTCATGACGGCGACTCCCATCCCCCGGACGCTGGCGCTGACCCTGTACGGCGACCTGGACCTCTCGCTGATCGACGAAATGCCCCCGGGACGCCAGCCGATCCGCACCATCCTCAAGAGCGGCGCCAACCGGGAAGAGGTCTACCGGCTCGTGCGCCGCCAGCTGGCGGCCGGGCGCCAGGCCTACCTGGTCTACCCGTTGATCGAAGAGTCCGAGAAGGTGGACCTGCAGGCGGCGGTCGAGGCGGCCGAGCACCTGAGGACGGAGGTGTTCGCCGAGTTCGAGGTCGGGTTGCTGCACGGGCGGTTGCCGTCGGAGGAGAAGGACGCGCTGATGCGCCGCTTCAGCAACGGGGAAGTGCAGGTGCTGGTGGCCACCACCGTCGTGGAAGTGGGCATCGACGTGCCCAATGCCACCATCATGGTGGTGGAGCACGCGGACCGCTTCGGGCTGTCCCAACTGCACCAGCTGCGGGGACGGATCGGACGGGGGGAACACCGCAGTTACTGTATCTTGATGTTCGGGCGCCGGGTGAGCCCCGAGGCCCGGGAACGCCTGGAGGTGATGCGGCGCAGCAGCGACGGTTTCGAGATCGCGGAGAAGGACCTGGAACTGCGCGGCCCCGGCGAATTCCTGGGCACGCGCCAGTCGGGGCTTCCGGGTTTCCTGTTCGCCAATTTCGTGCGCGACCGCAAGCTGCTGGACGCGGCCCGCCTGGAGGCGGAGCAGTACCTGGCGCGGCTCGAAGCCGAGGGGACGGCCACCCCGGCGCGGCTGACCCGGCTGTTGCAGCGCTGGCGCCGGGAGTTTTTTCTTTCGGAGGTGGGATGAGGGAAGCCAAATCTCGAATCTCAAATTTCAAATCTCAAACGCGGAACGAGACCAGGAAGGGATTGTTGCGGTGAACGGGAAAGAGGTTGCTCGATCGGGAATCACCTTCGGTACTGCATTGGCGATTGCGACTTCGTGGTCGCAGCACGAGTCGATTCTGTGGGCGTTCATTCAGCGGATCTTCTCCAGGTTCTAAGTGATCTACTTTGCGT
>JBFGHG010000241.1:0-5567 GCA_041578395.1 Acidobacteriota bacterium | reverse complement strand
GTGCCATCGTCCGCACCATATGGGTGACCACGAAGTTGCGAACCCGATGGTGGTCGCCCGACATGAACGCGAGGACGCGCCGCATCTCGCTCGGAGTTCCGGCCAGCTCCTCTTCCCACTTCCGGGTCGAAACCGCGACCAGGTCGTCGCCACTGCCTTCGAAAACCGTGTTCGGCAAAATTCCCTCCTCGGCAACCCGGCGGGCCGCCCGGGATCATTTCAGCACCCGGGTCCGCTCAGATCAACACATGACGATGGCAGAACATCGACCGAAGGGTTTGCTTCCGCGGTACTACTCCGATTCCGGCTGCGCCGTGCAGCGAGTCACCGGCAGGCTTCGAAGATCGAGCCAGGCTGCCCGATCATCGGGCTCGATGTGGCGTCCGGCTTCGAAGCCTCCTTCCTCCGACTCCCATTCGAAGCCGAGGGTGACGGTGTCGGTAACCCGGACGTAACGCCCCATGCCAAAGATGGCCGAGGCCTCGCATCCGGGATACGCTTTCTCGATCTCGGCGAGGCTGGAGCCGACCCCGATGTCCCCGTCCAGCCGGTAGTCTGCACTGTTGGTGGTGATCCGGTTCACCGTTCCGTCCGACCCGAAGGACACCGACACCGGGAGGCCGTCGATCACGACCCGGTTCCCCTCGTCCAGGGAGCCCGGCGAGGTCATGACCAGGACCCGGAACTCGAGCGGACAGATTTCGGCGACCGCTTCCCGGCTCATGCCAATCTCGATTCTCCGGTCGCCGCTCGTGGAACTGCATCCCACCAGACAGCATGCGAGCAACAGGGTTCTCTTCCAAGCAGCAGAGGCCAAATTCCCTCCTGCCACGCGTCACGGGACAACGCTGCCGGACTCGAGCACGATGATTCCCAGTTCCGAAGCGAAGGCCCAATGCTCACCCCCGGGGGACGCCGCCGCGGCCGGCAGCTTTCCGCCTCCCGTGAAGGCGCCGCCGCCCAGGAAGTCGAGGGGCAGGGTCACCGTTCGGCGGAGGGTCCTTCCGGAGACGAAGCTGAGCGAGTTCTCCTCGGGGTGCAGCACCGCCACGTGCAGCCCGTCGGGTGAATGGGCCAGGGCATGGAGGCCCTGCGCCGTGTGGGGCAGCTCGATGGGCCGGCTGATCAGGCGGTCCACGCCATTGTCTAGCCTGGCGGAGACGGTCAGCAGGACGTTCTGGTCGCCGCCGGCGGCGAAAAGGCGATGGCCCCGGGCCGGCACTCCGGCGCTCTCCACTCGAAGCCCGAGGTCCAGGAACGTCACGCGATCGTTGCGCGCCAGAGCGCCCAGAGAACCGCGGTTGCCCAACGCCCAGATCCCTCCGGCATCGCCGATGAAGACGCGGTCGACCTGCTCGATGTCATCGGCGTTGAGCGTTTCGGCCAGCCGCCCGGTGGGCAGGGCGAAGCGGAGGAGCTGCTTCTCCCCGGTGGCCAGCGCGAGGCGGCGCCCGTTGGGCGAGAGCGAGAGCGCCCGGGGGGCCTGGGCATCGAGTGGCTTCCAGGGTTGTTCCGCCTCGGCGAGGAGGGCGGCCGCGGTGCCCCCGTTGGGTTGCAGAAAGAGGCCGGCGGCACCCGTCCCCAGCCCCGCCGCGGGGGATTGAATGTCGACGGCCCGGCCCGGCAGGCGCCGGCCCTTGGCCTCCTCCTCTCCCGGCACGACGTGATGGGCCAGGGTCGAGCCGGGATGCCAGGCCAGGAACCCCGAGAAATCGGGCGTGGCCAGCCAGAGCAGCCGAGAAGCCCGGCTCCCCAGCTCCACCTCCGCGGCCGGCCGGTCCGGCTCGGCCGCCGCCTCCTCCAGCTTCCAGATCCCGACCCTGCGGCCCTCCGGATCGAGGGCCGCGAGCAGCGCTCCCTCGGGGCCGAAGGCCGGGGCCGAGGGGCCGGGCCAGGGCAGCAGCAGGCTCTGTGGGACGTGGAAGACAAGCCGGCTCTCGCCGCGGCCGTGGCGCGTGATCAGCGCCAGGGGGCCGCTGGTGGCTCCCTCCGGCACGAGGGTGTGGATGGTCCTCGAAGAACCGCCGGTCACCGGAGCTTTGACGCCGTTGAATTCCACCTCGTGATCGGCGGCGAAGTCGTCGCTCACCACTCCAGCGACCCGCATCACGACGCGGGTCTGCGGCCGGCCGAAATCCGGGGTGAAGCTGGTCACCCGGGGAGGTTCTCCCCGTGCCACGACCACCACCACCACGCGGTCCGGGAGGGAGAGGTTGCCGGAATCGTCCTCCACCCGGAGTTCGAAGGTGTGACGGCCCTCCGGGAGGTTCTCGACGGAGATCTCCGCGGCCGTGGTCCGATGCGTCTGTCCGGCGGCGAACTCGGGCATCAGCTCACCAGGGTCCAGTGATAGCGCACCACTCTGCCGGGCGCCACGTCACTGCTCTGCCGGCCGTCCAGGTTGAAGCTCTGCCCCGCTTCCACCTGCGAGGGAGCGCTCAGCACCGCGGTCGGCGCCTGTGTGTCCCGTACGATGACCGTGACTCGATCGGGCTGGCTCCGGTTGCCGGAATCGTCCTCGACGACCAGTTGGAACACGTGCCGGCCGACCGGCAGCGGGTTGTCCGGCGAGACGGTCACTTCCACGGAACTCTCGGTGGTCTCGATGGTCTCTCCTATTCTCATCTCCGGCATGGCTCATCCTCCTGTTGTGCGTCAGCTGATTCGCGTCCAGCGGTAGCGGGACAACGTCCTGTCCCCGAAAGCCCGGGAACCGCTCCCGTCCAGGGTGAACGGCGAGCTGCCGTCCACCGCCAGATCCGGCCCGGCGTCGGCCAGGGGGAGCCGGCTCACGGGCTGGGGGGGCGAGTCGGGGTCCGAGTGTGCGTACAGGCGCACCCGGACGTGCAGTTCGCCCGGGAAGGCGTCCGAGGCCTCCCCGCGGCAGACGCGCACCTGGTCGTCGCCGGGCAGTTCGTACCAGTAGTCCGCGCCCAGCCCCCGGTTCTGCACCACTTCCCCGAGATGGGCCTCCAGCATCACGATGAACTCGCGGCTCGAGAGGCCGTGGTCCAGGTCGCGGCACTCACCGGGATCGAGCCGGACCGGACCCGAGTCGAAATCCGGAGCGCCCAGGCCCAGCGGAACTCCGTCGTAGCGCCAGCGCTGGTCGGGTCCGAACCGGAACGTCCCGGTGTGCCCGTGATCGGGGGCGGGAAGGTAGGCCTCGCCGCGGAGTCGCACCGAGGCGTTCGGATCGCCGACAGCAACCACCGCACAGGCCACGCCGCCGTCTTCGTAGGGTGGCGGCGCTTCCCGCAGTTCGACCACCACTTCGTCCACGAAGCGCGTGGGGGTGCCCTTGAAGAGCAGGTCGCCGCGCAGGCGGTGGGCCAGCACGACGCGGCGCTCGCCCGCGGTGGGCAGATCCACCTCCACGGATTCCACCAGCGCCAGGGGCCGCAGCCGGCCGTCGATGGCGAATCCCGGCTCCACCCGGACCCGGGCGGTACCGGCGGCCACGACGCGGCAGCCGTGGGCCACCCGCCCAGCCCCGAGAGCTTCCCGAAGCTGGATGTCTCCCGCCAGGGAGATCTCCTGCAGATGCTCCAGGTGTTCCCGCGTGACGCGCATGCCGTCGTCGAAGCGCACCCGTCCGCGATCGTCGTTCCGGCTCATGGTTTCAACTCGTAGAACAGCTCGACCCGCTCCAGCTCCAGGGTGCCGCCCGCCTGCGAGGTGACGGCAGCCTCCCAGGTCCGTCCCGCGTCGCCGGCTGGCGGAGGCAGTTCGGGCGGGTTGGACAGGGGGAGCTTCCATTCCATCGGTTCGGCCTGCTTGCGCCGATCCCAGGCAAGCTCCAGGGCGCCGCCGCCCTGGACAGGGAGGCTGATGGTCAGGAGGGCGTCGGACTCCTCCGCATACGGCAGGCGCAGCAGGCGCAGAGTCGCCTGGGGCAGGGCGATGGACCCGTCGGCGCTCCGGTACACCTCGGGGAAGGCGGACCAGGCGCCCCCCTCCTCGCTGTAGCGGCTGTCGCTCGCCTCCGCCGCGACCGCCAGCCAGCGGGCACTTCCTTCCCGGGCCTTCAGGAGCACCCAGAAGCTCTGAGCGGAGGCCAGCACGAGAGGCTCCGCGAAGAGGGCCTCGCGCCAGCTCCCGCCCGGATCGGCTTCCAGCGGCAGCTCCGCCGAAGCCAGGACCTCGCCGGAGGGCAGGCCGTCCTTCTCCCCCATCAACTCGAGCAGCAGGCCGCTCTTTTCTTCGCCGGCGAGCTGCAGCGAGACGCCGTGCAACTCGGCTTCGTGCGTCAGGGTGAAGCGCCGGGCGGCGGAGAAGTGGGCGTCCAGCACCAGACCCATCGGAGCGGCCTGGGAATCCTCGCTCTGCAGGGATTGCAGGCGCCAGGGAGAGGCGTCGTAACGGCCGTGAATCCGCAGGCTGCGGGCGATCCAGCCCTTGCCGCTGCCATCGTCCGTGAAGATCAGCGGCACCGCGATGTCCTCGCCCGCCTCGATGGGGACGTCCGTGCCGGGCTCGCCGGCCCAGCTGGCCTCGGCCCCCTTCTGTGCCACCAGGTCTTCGAAGGGACTGGCCGGGGGCAGAATGACCCCGGGAGCGTCCGACTCGATGACCAGATTGGGCGTGACCTTGGTCGAGATTTCCCGCGCCAGCGCATTCAAGCTCTCGTTGAGGAGAGTAATCACGGTCTGGCCGCGCAACTCGCCGGCGTGCGTCCAGAAGACGTCGCCCGTGTCGATCCGTGCCCGGAGGTTGCGGGGGTAGACCCCGCTGACCACGATGAGCTTTTCGAGGAGGTCGGCGACACTGACGCCGGTCGAGAGCTGGACGTAGAGCTTCTGGGACTGGACACCGCGCAAGGCGGCGACCGCCGTTCCGGTTGAATCCGGGGCCCGGCTGGGGGTGCTGCCGGTGTGAGCCGGGTAGAGGGAGGCGGGGGCGAAGTCCGTCCCGAGCCACGGCACCACGCAGGTGATCGTGGCGCCCAGATCGCCGGTGCGGAGTTCCAGCACCGGCCACATGCCCCCCAGGTCGAGGATGTACCCCTGCTCTCCGGTCGCCGAACTCTCCCAGACCCCGGCGCTGCTGAGCCGCTGCGAATTTTCGAAGGCCGCCACGCCGCTCCAGTGCTGGAGGAGCCCGGCGAAGGGGACTCCCGTCACCTCGATCGGCACCTCGGCGAAGCGGTCTCCCGGGGCGATCTCCGGCATCGGCAGCACGAGGGTCCCCGAGGTCTCGTGCAACTCCGTCAGAACGGCGTAGTCCCAGACGGCCGTCACCACCGGTTGGGAGGTGAACTTGTCGTACTGGTACTGCGGTTCGGAGTCAATCTTGATGATTGCAGCCATGGGACCTCAGAAGTTGACGATGAACCGGAGGTCGTCGTAGACCTTGCCCAGGCCCGCCTCGCCCCCGGTGTACCCCAGGTTGTCCTCGGCGTACTTCCGGACGCTCGCCTTCTCGTCGCTGCCCAGGGCGTCGAACTGCTTGTTCTGATCCAGGATGGCCTTGGTGCCCGGCCCCTTCTCGGAGAGGTCGTCGATGACGGCCCCCACGTCCTTCTCCGCGTAGGTCCCGGCGATGCTGTCGTCGAGTACGAAGATGTC
>JBFGHG010000240.1:0-5579 GCA_041578395.1 Acidobacteriota bacterium | reverse complement strand
GCAGGGCGTGACGCCGGAAGACCTCTCTGTCCGCGCGGCGACCGCTCTCGCCCTCCACCACCCAGCGCAGCCTGCGCCAGCCGTTCTCCCCGCCAGGGCGAACAACCGCAGATGCGCGCGCAACCACTCTCTCCGGGGCTGAAGCCGCGCCGGCCGCAGTCCCTCGGCACCCTCTACGAAGTACGGGCGGAAGACGTCCTGCCCGCTGCAGGTGCAGGCCATGCCGATCGTGTTGTTGCACAGATCGTTGTACGGGAAAAACTGCAGGACGACCGCATCCGGGCCGAAGCCCAGCCCGATTTCCTGCAGGACCAGCAACTGCTGCGCCGTTTCCCAATCGCTGACCGCCAGGTTGAGGACCTCCCAGCGTTGCGTGGACGTCTCGTTCAGCCTGCTCTCGAGCAGACCCGAGTAGGACCGGGCCAGCGCCGAGTCGTGCGCGGCGGAAAAGGAATCGCCCAACACCAGAAGCCGGCGTGTCCCCGGGGGCTGTTCCCGGGGAAGCTGCCGGTGCCGGAACCCCCGGGGACTGAGCGCCTCGGTCTGGTCCCCCGATTCGCTGGCACGCTCGAACGTCCACCCCAGCGTCCGGTCGTACCGCCACAGGGCATTCGGGTTGGGGTCGTAGCCGAGCAGGCGAAGGCCCGCCTCCAGGCCGAGGCCGAGCAGCAGCAGTGTGCCGAAGAGCAGTCCCAGCCGGGCTCTCTGGCCGAGGGAACTTGCCATCAGCTTCCTGCCGTCGCTTGCGGGTCTCCACCGTTACCCTTCGGAACAGCCATCTTCTTCGTCAGCATTTCGGTTAGTTCTTCGAGTTGGGCGTCGATGTCTCTATGAGGATCAAAGGTGTAACCCCCAACACGACTGCTTTCGTCGAACATTCCCGGTTCCGCTGTTGTAAACCAGACTGGGACCACCGCTCCCGTTCCAAACCGATCACGAAATTGCGCCGATTCGAACTTCGTCCAAACGCGCTTAGGAGAATCTGGGCCAAGCAAGCAGATAACGAATCGGGCTTCAGTGCGGTAGATTGGCCCCAGGTAGTCCTCGATGTCCTCAGCAAGAAGTCGGTGGGCTTCGTTATTGTCGTACGCACCCCAGGGCGAACAGGCCGAGGCGACCCAGAATCCGTCGGCGTCCTGCAGTGCGCATCTCCCAGTCTCGCCCACTCGTACGGCCGTCCCGCCGCGTCCATTCGGTATGAGACAATGGCGGCGTTTCGGAAGGCAAGTCGGCAAGGCCGGAGAGAGGACGTTCGAGATGACCAATACCTGGAGTTACCACACGAGCGCGAGCCTGTTCTGCCTCGCTTTCGCGGCGCTGTGCAGCGGCTGCTCGACGGCGGGAGAGAACGCGGAGGCTCCCCCGGCCGGCTGGCAGGCCTACGGCGAATCGATCACCCTGGAGGAGCGGACGCCGATCGCCGACATCCTCTCCCGCCCGGACGACTTCGCGGGCCGCACGGTCGCCGTCGAGGGCCGCGTCACCGAGGTCTGCGCCATGATGGGGTGCTGGATCGAAGTGCAGGACGAGGACTCCCACCGGCTGCGGCTGAAGGTCGAGGACGGAGCCATCGTCTTTCCGCAGCAGGCCGTGGGACAGCGGGCCGTCCTCGAGGGGAAAGTGGAAAAACTCACCTACAGCCGCGAGGACTACGTGACCAAGGCAAGACACGAGGCCGAGGAACGGGGCGTGCCCTTCGACCCCGACTCGGTACAGCCTCCCTACGAAGAGATCCGGCTGTGGGGAAGCGGCGCTCTCATCGAGGCCGCCGCAGAGACGTCCTGAGCCGCGGTGGGAACCTCTCCTCTGAGCGCGTGTCGAAAAACGCATGGCTCAAACAACGAGGGAAGATCGCGAGCAGACAGCCGGCCCGGCCCTGCCGGGGCGGTTTTCGTCCCTGCTCCTGCTGGCAGTGTGCCTGACGGCGGGCTGCAGGGTGGCGGGCGTCTGGGAGCCGCTCGCTGCGCCGGGAGTCCGGCTGATCCCAGAGCCGAAAAAACTCACATCCGCCGAGACACGCCGGGACGGCGTGCGCGTGCGGGTCAGCGGGACCTGGATTCTAAGCAGTTCCTTCCTGGTCGAAGTCCACAATTCCCGGTCCTCGGCGATCCGGTTCGAACTGCCCGGCACGACCTTCGACGGCCTGCACGTGGAGTGGCTGAGGCGTGACGACGACTACGGGTTTGCGGGCCCCGGCCGCAATTCGTACTTCGAGCGAATCGAGGAAGCCGCGTCGGAGCAGGAGTACCTGGAGAGCTTGCCGCTGACGGTCGGCGCCCGGGACGAGGCACGCTTCCTCCTCTCGTTCCCGACCTCCCCGGCGCGCGGGACGAAGGCCGGACTGAGCCTGTTGCTGCGGACCGAGGACGGGCCGCTGCGCTTTTCCCTGGGGTTCGTGGCTCGCCGCCGGTGAGTGCGCTCCCCTGTCAGCAGGCCGTGCGACGCGCCCAGAAAGGACGTGCCGGCCAGCGTGACTCGGCGGTGTAGAAGGTCGTGCGATGCTTCAAGTAGGCCCGGTAGATCCGGTCCACCCGAGCCTGGTAGGCGTTCGGGGCGAGTCCGTCCCCCCCGAGTGCTCCATCGGCGGCCTCGGCACCCTTCAGCCCCGTGTAGAGCGCGTTGAACAGACCCTGGGACGACAGCGGGTCCAGCGAGACGGAGGCGTCGCCGACCGCCAGCCATCCGGAGCCGGCGGCGCGTTCCAGACGCGCGGTGCTGGCGTCCACCCCGCGGGGGTCTCCGTCGATTCTGTAGCCTTGGGCCGTCAGGAGGCCGTGGATGTTTCCAGCTCGAGCCAGGAGCGCGGCAAAACCGCCGGGCCTCCGCAAGCCGGACCGGTCCGCCAGGTCGGCGTCGGTGTGGAAGGCGACGACACGCTCGCCCGACGGGACCGGCGCCGTGTACCACCAGCCGCCGGGCACGGCTTCGATCCAGGTCCGGGAGTCGGGGTCGGGGGCGCCGGCGGCCGGACCGAAGCGGGCGACGAAGGCGATCAGGTGGTCTTCCTGCCGGCGCCTCGCGCCCAGCCGCCGGGCGATCGCGGAGCCGCGGCCCGTGGCGTCGATCAGCCATCGGCAGTGGACCTCGGTCAGCCCGCCGGCGGCCTCTCGCAGCTTCACGCGCCAGCCGGAGTCCGTCGACTCCACGCCGACCGCGCCCGTACCGGTCGCTACCTCGGCACCGGCCGCCGCCGCCGCTCCCCGCAGATCCTCGTCGAAACGCCTGCGGTCCAGGTGCCAGCCGCAGCCCTGCGGATCGAATACGAAGTCGTGGACCGCCGGCACCGGGCTGCCCCAGATCGAGACGTTCCCCAGGCACTGCCGATGTCCGCCTTCCTGCACGAGGGCGAGGATCCCCAGCTCGGACAGCAGGGGGCGGGCGGCCGGAGGCAGCGCTTCGCCCACCCGCGGCGCGACCCCGGCCCCGCGCTCGGCCAGCACGACTCTGCGGCCTCGACGGGCCAGGGTGAGCGCCGCCGCGGCACCGGCGGCACCCCCTCCCAGGACGACGACTTCGCGTTTCATTGCTTGTCCGAACGCTTGACCGGCAGCGGGGCCTTGCGGGCTTTCTCCGGCGAAGAGAAGCTGGTATCACTCGCGACCGGCGCCTTCAGCGCCTCCTGCGCGTCGACGTGGGCCGCGGAAACTTTCCGTTTCGCCGCCGCCTCGAGCGCCACCTCCTCGGCCTCGGCCGCCACCTTCTCTTCGCTGGGCAGCTCGATCCCGGGCCCGAACGAGGCGACCAGCAGGCGCGGCGGGACGAGCGGGTCCCCTTCCGGACCGGGGCGCTCTTCCAGAAACCCCATGCTGCCGAAGATGGCGACCATCTTCTTCATCTCGTCCGAAATGGAAGCCCGGCCGTCGGGGTCCAGCGGCCGGACCCAGGAAAACCGCTGCGCGAAGGCAGCGGCGCGCTGCTCGGGGGTGGTGGCTTTCATCACCGCCTCGTAGGCCTCCGTGGTCAGGACCTGGTTGGGCACCGTGGCGGGCCAGAAGGTCGGGATGTAGGGGTCGTAGGCGGTGTCGTAGGCGGTGTCGTAGCCGGAGCGGCAGAACGCCGTGTCGGCCTGCCAGGGCAGCCCCATCCAGCGGGTGAGGTCCCCTGGGCCCTGGGCGTAGAGCGGCCCGTAGGCGGACAGGGCGATCTTCTGCGTCAACTCCGGCCCGTAGTCGGGCGGCGGCACGCCCTCCGGGCGGTGCTTCAGGCGGAACGGCGCCTTCCACATCGTCAGGTGCCGGATGGGCCAGGTGACCTCGCAGCCCGGGTGAAAGGCGTCCGCCAGCCCATACTCGAGGGCGGCCCGGTCCAGCGTCGCCGGCTGCTCGGCCACCGGGACGCCGCTCAGGTCCCGGGGCGGCTGGCCGGGCTGATCCCAGTCGCTCTCGAAAGGCCCGGCCGCCCACAGCTTCAGGACGCGGTACTGGGTGGGCGAGACGGCCGCGTTCTGGCGCGGTGAGTCGCCAGCGGGCACCTCCATGGCGTCGCCGTAGATCCAGGCCCAGGGAAGCTGGCTGGGATTGTCCCCTTCCGGGTCGCGGAAGGTGTTGAAGACCTGGCGCCGCAGCTCGGCCGACTCCGGCCCGTTGGAGGCCAGCCTGGAGACGAAGGCGGAGTCGCCGAAGGGATGCGGACCCGAAAGCCCGAACTGCACCTCGTACCCCTTGTTGACCCACCCCAGGACGGTCAGGCGGTGCAGGATCGGGTAGACGTCCCGCCGGAAGGAAATCGTTTCGGGAAAGTCGAGCCAGCCGGCCTGCACGTAGAGGTCGTAGAGCAGGTCGTAGAGCGTGCGGACGCCCACCACGTTGGGGGCGTAGTCGGGCGGCGCCGACAGCACCCAGGCCGGCTCGCACGGAATGGAGCGCCCTTCGATCGTCACTTCGGCAGTGACGGGTCCGTCGCAGGCGTCGTCGTACCAGCCGTCGGCGTTGATGAACGGGTTGGGGTTGTTGTCGGGATCGTAGATGGGGGTGTTGCCGGGCGAGCCGGAGACCCCGTGGCCGGGCCGGAACAGCAGGCGTCCGGCGTCGTCGGTCTGCAGTTCTCCCAGGTAGACCTCGGTGCCCAGGAACTTGTCCCGGAAGGCGTATTCGCTCCCGGACGTGCCCTTGCCCTGGATGCTGACGTTGCCGCCGTCGATGACGAGCGCCTCCCGGTCTTCCCCTTTGACCTTGGGGTTGCGCAGCGGGGCCTTCGTCCTGGCCGCCTTGTGGTTGGCCACGTGGGCGCTCCAGCGGAGGTCGGCCCAGTCGGCGGTCAGCTCCCGCACCACCTCGCCGGCGGCGTTGTAGCCGTAGACGCGGAAGCGGACGGTCTGCCGCTTGAGCGCTCCCGCGTCGTCCCGGTGCGACCCCGGCGGCAGCGGCGGCGTGGGGTAGACCTCGGGGCCGGGATAGGTCTCTTCGGGACTGTTTCCCAGCCGGGCGATCCCACCGCCGGGTGAATCGCCGCCCGCACGATGCGCTCGTCCTTGCCTCGAGGGTAGGGGACGCCTGGCTGCCACTCGGCCGGCCGCGGCCGGGCGGGCTCGCCCAGCGGCAGAGCGTTGACGTCGCGCCGGGAGCGGGCCGACGCCTGGT
>JBFGHG010000239.1:0-5591 GCA_041578395.1 Acidobacteriota bacterium | reverse complement strand
TCTCTTCGAAGCGGCCGATCGTATCTTCGCGGGACAGCTGTTCGGCGACGTTTTCCGGCAGGGCGCGCGCCTGCGAAGCCGCGCCCAGAACCTCCGCCAGCAGCTGCAGGCTGGCGGCGCTCCCGTGTTTCCTCCGGCCCGGGTGAAAGCGCTCCAGCAAGCGGATGGCGAAGCCGGTCAGCACTCCTCCCATCGAGGAGAGCCCCGGCAGCAGCACCTGCCGGTCCCGGTAGGGGATGCAGATGGGGGCGTCCCGCAGCACCCGGTAGTGGGTCAGGTCCTCCTCGGTCAGCAAACCACCGTTCTCCCGCTGGTCCTCGACCAGCGCCCGGCCCAGGTCGCCGCCGCGCAGAACCTCCTCTCCCTGGCGGCCGATTCCCTCCAGGGTCTCGTCCAGCCGGGGAATCCGGACCTTCTCGCCGGGGCGGACGATGTCGCCCCGGGGCGCGAAAATCTGCCGCATCCCCTCGGTGTGGGTGTACAGCGGGGCCAGCAGGGCCGAGGTCTCCGCCTGGAACCGGTCCAGGACCACGCCCTCGCGCGCCCGCTCGATGGCCGGCTCCAGCAGGCGCTGCAGGGGCATCGTCCCGAAGTCGCGCGCCATCTCGCACAGCCCGAAGACGTTGCCGGGCACCGCCACCGACCCGCGCCCCAGGTGGAAGCTCTGGCGGGCCCCGCCGTAGTCGATCCACACTTCGCTGAAATCCAGCTCCGAGGGTGTCCGCTGAGCGCCGATTCCGGGGTGGTTGCTGAAAAAGTCGTAGACCTGCGGGCCCCGCCGGGGATGGTAGACCTGGGCGATGCCGCTTCCTCCCAGATGCACGAAGGCGATCTCGGAGAGAAAGGAGACGAAGGTGGCCGCCACCGCGGCGTCGACCGCGTTGCCGCCGGCCGCCAGGATTTCCCTGCCCACCCGGACCGTCTCTCGATTCCCAGCCGCGATCACTCCCCGCACGTCGCGCTCCACTGCTCGCCGAACAAAAAGCCACATTGTACTCTTTCGGCGGCGGATACGGATCGACGGAGAGGGGGAGCGAGGCTACAATTGGGGCGGGAGTATCGCGGTGAACGGTGGATTGGCGTTGTTGTGTCTGACGGCCGGCGCCCTGCTGCAGGCGGCGGGAGAACCCGCGTCAATCTCCATCCGAACCGAGCCCGCCACCCGGATTCTCTGGGAGGGCCGTCCCGTGGGTGAGGCGGCGGCCGACGGCAGCCTGTCCCTGAGCGGGATGCCCTACGGCCGCTACTCCGTGGTGCTGAGCCGGGCGGGATTTCAGACCCGCCGGGTAACCGTCCAGGCGGAGCCCGGAGAAAAGAGCCTTCTCTTTCCGCTGCAGCCGGACACCCCCGGGCCGGTCCCCGTGAACGCGGGGGAGTCGGAGGCGGCGGCTGCCGACCGCCCGGCCCCTGCGTCGGCACTTCCGGTGACTACCCCGCAGCCGCGCCAGCCGGACGCAGCGGCCTCCGGACCGCCGCCGGCGCCGAGGCAACCCCCGGCCGAGCCCTCCGCTGCGCCGCTGCAGCCGTCGGCAGCCGCTCCGGAACAGCCGGCTTCCGGGGCCGTCGACTCTGAAGCGGCCCCTCCCGCACTGCCGGAGCAGGACCTGGCCGAGGTTGCGCAGGCGGGGGGCGCGGAACCCACCCACCGGTCGCAGGAGCCTCCCCCGGGCGCCGACTGGGCGGAGATCGCCGACCGCTGGTGGTGGGTGGCCGCCGGTGTTCTGCTGCTGGCCTGGCTGGCCTGGGTCCTGGCCGGACGCATGGCCCCGGCGCCCGCCGGGCCGACGCCGACGCCGAAGCCGTCCCGGGACCCGGAGTCGTTGGACGCCTTCACCCGAACGCTCTCCCCCCGGAGCAGGTCCGCGGACCACGAGCCGGAGGAACGATGACGGCCACCGCGCTGCTGCTGCTCTCGCTGACCGGGACGATCGTCGAATTCGGTCCCTCCGAGGTGACCATCGACCGCGGCCGCATCGACGGCCTCAGGGCAGGGGACCGTGCCTCGATCTTCTACCTGCTCTCCAACGGAGAGCAGGAATTTCGATTCGAGCTCTGTGAAGCCGAAGTGATCCGCTGCCAGCACTTCTCCTGCGACCTTCGCCCGGAGTGCAGCCTCGAGCCGAGTCCGGGCTACCGGGTGCAGCTGGAGGTGGGCCCAGGGCGGAGCGGCCCCCGGGCCGTGCTGGGGATGCTGCGCCAACTGATCGAGTCGGGAGAGCTGGACGCGGCCTCCTTCTACCTGGAACGTGCGGCCAGGCTGGCGGCCGGCGATGCGGGGCTGACCGCCGAGGTGAGGGAGCTGGAAGCCAGGCTGCAGCGGGCGCGCCGAGGCGAGGAGGTGGCCGAAGCCATCACCCCGCCGCCGGAGCCGCCGCCCGAGCCGGAGCACCTGGAGCAGCTGCGCCGTCTTCGCGCCGCGCTCGAGGGCGGGGATGCGGTGCGGGCTCAGGGTCTGCTCGAGCAACTGCGGGGGCGGGTCGAGCCGGACGAATGGAAACGGGAAAAAGCACGGCTGGAAGCGCTTCTCGAGAAGAGGATGCTGCGCCTGCCCGCCACGCGGTCGCAGTTCGGCCGGGATCGGGCCCAGGCGGCTTTCCACAACCAGACGCCGCGTTTTCAGCAGCAGCTGGCCGGCTTCTGGATCGACCGGGAACCCGTGACGCGCGCCGAACTCGGGCGGCAGGGGGAGGCTCGCGCCCCGGCCACCGGCCTGACCCAGACGGAAGCGGCCAACCACTGCCGGCAGCGGGGCCTGCGGCTCCCGACGGAGTTCGAATGGGAACTGGCCTCGAGCGATCCCGGCTTCGAGACCCGCCCGGGCGTCTCCGAGTGGACGTCGTCCTGGTATCTGCCCTACCCGGGGAACGCGCAGCCCGAGGCGGAGTACGGACGGACCTTCAAGGTGGTGCGGGGGTTCGACTACGAAGGCCGGCTCGCGCCCGAGCAGCGGTTCTTCCTGGAGCCGGACAAGGCGGACCCGGCGGTGGGCTTCCGCTGCGCGCGGGACGCCATCGACGACTGAGAGTGAAGACCGTGGGAACGCCCTGCCGGGTCAGCTTCCGGAAAGGATGCCGCGGAACTCCTTGACGCTCACGGCGTAACCGGTGTCGGCGAAGTTGTCCCCCTTCTTGCCGTTCGCGATGCCGACGACGCTGCCGTCGGGATGCACGAAGGGGCTGCCGTTGTCCGCGTCGCTGACCGACTGCTGGACCTGCACCAGGGAACTCCCCTCGTAGGTGCGCAGGCCCACCACCACGGCACGAACCATCCGCCCCAGGGCTCCCGAGGCCTTCCCCATGACGAACACGTCCTCTCCCACGTCCAGTTTCGAGGCGTCTCCCAGCCGGACGTGCTGAGGCGTCCGCGCCGGAATCTGTACCAGGGCCAGGTCGTGGGTGGGCTCCGACTCCACCACGGTTCCCAGGAAGACGTCCCCGGAAGGAAGGCTGATGCGCAGGCGCGAGGCCCCGTCCACCAGGCTGAGATTGGTGAGCAGGCGGCCGTCCCCGTCGACCAGGAAGCCCCGGCCGGAACGCGAGTCGGCCTCGATGGTCGCCACCACGTCCAGGACGGATTCCAGCACGGTGGTGGCGTTGCTCTCGTTGTGGGACATCGAGAACGCCGGTTCGGGCTCCGGTTTGGGAGTGGGCGGTTTTGCCTTCGGTGGCTTCTCGGGTTGGGGGTCTTCGATTTCAGCCACGAACTCTCCTTCCGGTTCCGGTTCCGGTTCCGGGTTCGCGTCCAACTCTTCGACGATCTTGGACACGTCTTCCGCGTCTTTTTGTTCTTCCTGTAGATCGGACTCGGAACTGGCGAGCTCCTCGAGGAATTCCTTGTCGCCGAGCGACCGAAGGTGGTCTTTCAATGACATCTACCTGGCTCCCTGATCCATAGACGAACCTCAATCCCCTCAGAGGGACACAATTCCAGCGGGAGTATAGCAGCATCGCAGGGCCGAATCCAGCGCCTTTTCAGCAACTTTGGGCGGTTCCGACTCCTCCGGCCCGACGGCCGCTGCCCAACTCCCCCGTACTCTTCGCCGCGCCCTGAAACGCTCGTTTTCCAGCCACTGCGGCGCTGTGCTAGCATACCGGCTACTTCGAACGGCGATAGTGACGCGGGCTACGATTTCGAACGGGAGTGATGAACGACAATCTGTTCACGGTTGCAGTAGCGGGCGGAAAGGGCGGTGTCGGCAAGTCGGTGGTCTCCGCCAATCTGGCCGTGGCCCTGGCGCAGCGCCGCGAGCAACAGGGCGGCTGGGTGCTGGCCGTGGACCTGGACGTGGGGTGCGGCAACCTGAACTGGTGTCTGGGCGTGGCGGACGCGCCCGAGAACATCAACCACTTTCTGCGCGGTGAAGTTCCCCACCTGAAGGACTTGATCCGCACCACGGAGCAGCCCAAGCTCTCGGTGATCTGCTCTTCCTACACGGGCGTGCC
The DNA here is from genome assembly GCA_041578395.1 of Acidobacteriota bacterium. GTDB lineage: Bacteria > Acidobacteriota > UBA6911 > RPQK01 > JANQFM01 > JBFGHG01. The sequence goes on along the minus strand of JBFGHG010000239.1, from coordinate 1,149 downwards.
GCCTGCCGAACTGACCCCGGAGAACCGCCGGCGGCTCAAGGAGCAGCTGCCGCGGCTGGGGGCGGAGTGCCTGGTGCTGGACCTGGGCGCCGGGACCTCCGACGAGGTCCTCGACCTGTTTCTGGGCGCGAAGGAGAAGATCATCGTCGTCAACCCCGATCCCCTCTCGCTCCAGAACGCCTTCGTCTTCATCAAGATCACCATCCTGCGCTTCCTCGAGGGAGAGCTGGCGCGGGAAGAATTCCTGGCGCCGGTCCGCTCCACACTGACGCGGGTCATCCAGGAGCAGGAGAACCTCGACGTGCGGCAGCTGATCGACGAGCTGAAGCAGTGGGACCGGATGGCCGCCTACGTGCTGGCCGGCTTCGTGGACGACCTGCGGCTGCGCCTGGTGGTCAACATGTACCAGCACGACGAGGACGAGAAGTCGTACCTGCAGAGCTTTCACTCGACGCTGTTCCGCGACCTGTGCCTGCGCAACAACCTCAGCTACCTGGGGTTCGTCCACGCCGACCCCAACGTCAAGAAGGCGCTGCAGGGGACCTCGCCGCTGCTGCACCGCTTCCCCGACAGCCCGGCTTCGCGGGACATCCAGACGATCGCGCAGCGTCTGGCGGAAGGGATCGAACTGGACAACATCCCGCAGCTGCACTTTCCGGGCGACGACCAGGCGGTGCGGCGGCCCTTCTGGAAGCGCTGAGTTCCCGGAGGGCCTCCTCGATCAGCACCCGGCCGGTTCGGCTCGCGGCGACGACGGCCCTGTTGTCCGGCGTTCGTGATTCGCTACTCGGCGCGCGCCGCGTTCAGCAGCACGGTGATTCTCCGCTTCAGTGCCTCTGAGGTTTTGGGACTATCCCGCATGGCTTCCAAGACGGCGCGTAGTTTCGGCTGCGACACGGTTTCATCGCTGGGATCGGCCCCGCCCGTACGCTTCTGCATTTCCGCCGATTGCAGGTACAGCTGCAGAGCCTCGGTCTCGTACAAGGCCTCGTAATACTTGTCGACGTCGAAGCTACCGTCAGACTTGCGAAGCTCGGATGCTAGCGTCTTCGGTCCGAACTCGGAGTCCCAGCGAGCAATAGCGTCCTTAAGTGCCGCATGCACTGGGGCGGTGCCACCAGACTTCTGGGAGAGCATGAGAAGCGCCAG
>JBFGHG010000238.1:0-5599 GCA_041578395.1 Acidobacteriota bacterium | reverse complement strand
GGCCATCAGGGTCATTCCAGAAGCGGACCGGCATGGAAGGGAAAGGTTGGGTACAGACCAGCTCCCCCGGTTGTCCGATCACCGGTTTACCCTCCTGATCCCAGACCTCCACCTTCATCCCCAGGCCCCGGGTCTGCAGCTCCCCGCGGTACACCGGCCCGATCGGGTTGCCCAGCGCGAAGCAGGAGATCAGGTCGGTTCCGCCCGAAATCGACGAGAGGCAGACGTCCTCCTTCACCTCCCGGTACACGTAGTCGTAGGACTGCGGCGCCAGCGGCGAACCCGTGGAGAGGATCGTCCGCAACCGGCTCAGGTCGAACTGCCGGCGCGGCGAAAGTTCTTTCTTCTCCAGCAAAGCGAGGTACTTGGCGCTGGTGCCGAAGACGGTCATGCCCTCCGATTCCGCCAGCTCGAACAGAATCGCACGCTCGGGGTGAAAGGGGGAGCCGTCGTACAACAGCACCGTCGCCCCCACCGAGAGGCTGCTGACGAGCCAGTTCCACATCATCCAGCCGCAGGTGGTGAAGTAGAAGATCACGTCCTGGCGCGTCAGGTCGGTGTGCAGGACGTGTTCCTTGGAGTGCTGCAGCAGGGTCCCGCCCGCCCCGTGGATCATGCACTTGGGCAGGCCCGTGGTCCCGGACGAGTACATGATGTAGAGCGGATGGTCGAAGGGGAGCTGCTCGAACTCCGGTTCGGCCGCCGTGGAGCCCGCCCCAAACTCCTTCCAGAGCACCCCGCGGGGCAGGCCCGACAGGTCGGGCGTGCGCTGGCGATGCGGCACCACCACGACCTTCTCGATGTCTGCCAGCTGGTGCAGAATGCCCCGCACCCGCCCCATCGAGTCGAGCGATTTTCCGGCATAGCGGTAGCCGTCGGCCGCGAACAGCACCTTGGGCCCGATCTGGCCGAACCGGTCCATCACTCCCTTGACGCCGAAGTCGGGCGAGCAGGAGGTCCAGACGGCGCCCAGACTGGCGGAGGCCAGCATCGCCACCACGGCTTCCGGCACGTTGGGCAGGAACCCCGCCACGCGGTCTCCCGCACCCACCCCGCACTCTCTCAATCCGGCCGCGACGCGCGCCGTCTCGGCCGCCAGCTCGGCGTAGCTCAGCTGCTTCTCGCGCCCCCGCTCGCTCCAGGAGATCAGCGCCGGCTGCTCGTCGCGGAAACGGAGCAGGTTCTCGGCGAAGTTCAGCCTGGCGCCGGAGAACCAGCGGGCCCCCGGCATCCGGTCGAAGTCCTTCACAGCCGAGTCCCAGCGCCGCGACGCCCGAAGCTGGCAGAAGTCCCAGACCGCGGGCCAGAAATCGGCCGGCTGCTCGACGCTCCACCGGTAGAGAGAAGGGAAGTCGGTGACCGTCGGGACCGTCTTCTGCACGTCGCGAATGAAGGCCGTCACGCGCGCTCGATCGACTCGTTCGGGTGACGGCGTCCAGAGAGGCTTCATGCGCTCAGTATAGGCGCAAAGCGCAAATCTCAAACTGGAGATTTGAGGGTGGTAAGGGACTTGGTATACGGTGGGTTCGAGGTGACGATTTCGAAGACGAAGATGGAGGTCTCGCAGCGGGCCCGGGAAATGCCTCGGTCCTCGATCCGGCGGCTCTTCAACGCGGCCCGGGCGCTCGAGGCGAGCGGCCGGGAGGTGATCAGGCTGGACATCGGAGATCCCGATTTCGCGCTTCCCGGCAGGATCGCGGAGGGGATTCGGGAAGCGCTTGGCGGCGGCCACACTCACTACAGTCCCATGCCCGGAATCCGGCCCTTGCGGGAGGCGGTCGTGCGGCATCTGAGGGACCGCAAGGGCGTTTCCTGCCCGGCGGACGAGGTGGTCGTCTGCCAGGGCGCCACGCAGGCGCTGCACGCCGCCACGCTGCTCACCTGCGACCCCGGCGACACGATGCTGGTGCCGCAGATCTACTGGCCCAACGTCATGCAGCAGCTGACGCTGACGGGCGTGCGGCCGCGCTTCTATCCGCTCGGCGACGACTTTCAGCCCCGGCTCGAGGCCCTCGATGGACTGGACCTTTCGGGCGCGCGGTCGATTCTGATCAACAGCCCGGGCAACCCCACCGGGGCGCTGTTTCCTCCTGAAACGGTCCGCGCCCTGCACCGTTTCGCCGCCGAGCACGACCTGTGGATCGTCTCGGACGAGGCCTACACCGACTACGTCTTCGACGGCCCGCACCTCTCCCCGCTCGAGCTGGACCGCACGCTGCCGGTCGAGCAGCGGCGGGTGATCGGCGTGTTCAGCTTCTCCAAGAGCTTTGCCGCCACGGGTTTACGGATGGGCTGGACGGTCTCTCCCACCGCCGCGGCGGCCGCGGCGATGGCCTTTTTGAACGAACCGCTCACCGGAAGCCTGACCACGCCGCTGCAGTGGGGGATGGTCCGCGCGCTGGAGGAAGACGACACCGCCGCCCGGCGCGACTCCCTACGCAGGCGTCGGGACCTGGCCGCCCGTCTGCTGGACGAGGCCGGGGTCGAGACGCCCCTCCCCGCCGGCGGGCTTTTCTTTTTCGTGGACATCGGCGTAACCGGCCTGACCGGCGACGAGTTCGCCGACCGCCTGCTGGCCGAGCAAGGTGTCGCGGTGGTCCCGGGAAGCGGATTCGGGTTGCGGCCGGCGGCGAAGGGCGGCTACGAACCCGATCCGCTGGCCGACCGCTGCGTCCGGCTCTGCTTCGCCGTCGCTTCGGAGTCGCTGGAGGAGGGCGTGCGGCGTTTCGGCAAGATGATGATCGCCTCCGAAACCGGGCGCTCGACACCGAAGTCGGAGGGGGAGTTGACGACCCGTCCGCCCAGGTAGAGGGTGGAAGAGCCTCCGCCGTCCAGGTTCAACGCCGCCACGCAGCCTTCCTTCTGCAGCAGCGCGGCCATCTCCGCCAGTGTCATCCCCACGCTCAGATCCATCTGGCGGCCGTCGACCACGACGATGACCCAGTGTCCGTCGGGCCGGATGCCCACGGCGGTGCGGGGATGGCGGTCCTCCACGAAGCTGGCGGCGACCCTCTCGCTGGAGTGGTCGGTCACCGGACGGCCTCCCTCGAGCAGGACCGGCGTGCCGCTCAGCACGTAGTCCACCTGATTCCAAGCCTCCGGCTCGCCCGGCGAGGCCTCCAGCTCGCACCGAAAGGAGGCCTCGCTCCCGGGGGCCGAGGCGTCGGCGGCCAGCCGCCGGTGATCGGGCGCCACCGACACCACGAACCCCCCCGGCGGAATGGGGGAATCGCCGCTCTGCCGGACTTCCAGGACCCGGCCCTGAGCGGACACCAAAATCTCGCGCCCCCCCGGGTCGGTGAGGGTGCTGCGGTGGAAGGCCCAGGTGTAGAGGATGGCTTCGCGCCTTCGCCGGCTCCGGTTCAGGCCGTCGACCGGGTGCTCCTGTCCGCCCAGCCGTACCCGGCAGGCGGCGCTCACGCGGGAGATCAACGCCTCGCCGCGGCTCCAGCCGAGCGCGCCGCGGGGCAGAGGAGCGTCCGAATACCAGTCCGGGCCAATCTTGAGGATGCCGGTGGGGTCGCCGTCGTAGCGTCCGCCGCTGCCGAAGAAGCCTCCGTTGACGGCCGCCAGCGCGCCGTGGCGCCGTGCGATCGAAGAGACCGTCTCGCGGCCCACCCCATCGTTGAGCGCCCGGGCGGGAGCGATCCGGACCCGGGACGGATCGACGCGCAGCAGGTGAACGGAGAGGGGGCCCGGCAGGCGGCGGTTCTCGTAGGAGAGTCCTTCGGGCAGGTCCCCGCCGTTGGATTGGCTCCAGGCCGGAGGCGTGAAGGCGGCCAGCAGGAACAGCAGGAGAAGCGTGGAGTGGCCGTCGAGCCGGCCCTTCCGGAAAAGCGGCGGCAAACCACCGCACACCGTCTCCTTTCGTATTCCCATCACAACCCCGCCACCAGGCGCAGACGGTCGCTCCACCGCAGCCCCCCGCTCGAGCCGGGCCAGACGGCGGAGGCCAGCAGACGCGCCTGCAAACGGGGGTTGGAGAGCAAGGCGCGCCGCACCCGGGCGAACAGCCAGGGCCGCTCGAGCAGGCCCAGCAGGCGCCGCGACAGCTCGTCGGAGCGTTCGAAGTAGTCCCTGCGCCGGGCCGTGTAGGGGCGCAGGTCGGCTTCCTTCAAGCGGCCGCGCCGCAGGCGATCGCCGGCCACTTCGGCGGCCAGCTGCGCGTCCCGCAGCGCCAGCGTCATCCCCTGCCCGGTGATGGGGTCCACGGCCCCGGCGGCGTCTCCCACCAGCAGCAGCCGTTCGCCGTGACACGCCGACACCCGCCGCGACACGGGAGCAGTGGCGTCCACCCGCAGGGGCGGCCGGCCACCCGTCCGGGCCAGGACCTCCGGGAAGTGCCGCAGGTGGCTGGCGAAGCGTTCCGTGTCCCCGGGGCCGCCGTCCAGCCGCTGGTTCAACAGCAGCGTGACCCGCGCCGACGAGGGGCCCAGCGGCGCGATGTACGCTTCCCCGAGCCGGCTGCAGAAGACGTCCACCCAGCCGTCGCGGTGAGCGAAGTCCTCGAACAGCCCGCGCAATGCGAAGCGCCCGTTGGACGAGGCCAGCCGCCGGATGCCGCTCCGGCCGTGAAAGCGCGAGCGGATGCCGTCGGCCCCCACCAGCAGGCGGCCTGCGAACGTCTCGCCCGACTCTCCCCGCACCTGGACGCCGGCCCCGTCCAGGCGGCATCCGGCCACCCGGAACCCCTGCCGGAACGTCACGTTGGCCTGCCGGGCGGCGTGGCGGGCCAGACAGCTGTCCAGGCCTTCGCGGGACACGGCCAGGCCCCGGTAGCCGGTTTCGAGCAGGGAAAAGTCGAGTTCCAGGGGAGGCTGGCGGTCCAGCCGGAAGCGGATGCCCGGAAAGCTGCGGGCCCCGAGCGCCGATACGGGCACGCCGATCTGTTCGAGGATTCGCGCCCCGGCCGGCATCAGTCCTTCGCCGCACACCTTGGCCCGTGGAAAACGCGCACGCTCCACGAGCAGCACACGGTGGCCGGCCCGGCCCAGCAGCAGCGCGGTACAGGCACCGGCGACGCTGGCGCCCACCACGATCGCGTCATATCCACCGCCTCGCATGGGTATAGAATAGATCACCGTGGAGGAGTGGCCGAGTGGTTTAAGGCGGCGGTCTTGAAAACCGTTGTAGTCGAGAGGCTACCGTGGGTTCGAATCCTACCTCCTCCGCCAGCCCCTATTTCGCCTTCACCAGCTCCGGACTCGAGACGTACAGCTCGTTGACGTACTCCTTGACCATGCGCCGGGCCGAAAACGGGGCCGCCACCGACCAGATCGACTGCTTCATCAGGTTGGTCCAGCCCTGCGGGACGCCCTGCGGGTCGCGGTCGTAGAAGAGCGGCACGATCTCGTTCTCGAGCAGGTCGTAGATCGACTCGGCCGTGGACTCCTCGTCCTCTCCCTCGATCGCCCAGCCGTTGTAGCCGTTGTACCCCTCGTACCACCAGCCGTCCAGCACGCTCAGGTTGGGAATGCCGTTGAGCGACGCCTTCTGGCCGCTGGTCCCGCTGGCCTCGTTGGGAGGCTCGGGGTTGTTCAGCCAGACGTCCACCCCGGTCAGCAGGTAGTGCGCCACGTGCTTGTCGTAGTCCTCGATC
>JBFGHG010000237.1:0-5623 GCA_041578395.1 Acidobacteriota bacterium | reverse complement strand
AGGTCTCGTGGGTGCCGTGCGAGAAGTTGAGGCGCGCCACGTCCATGCCGGCCTCCATCAGCTGCTGCAGCTTCTCGCGCGAGCTGGTGGCCGGTCCGATGGTGGCCACGATCCTGGCTTTTCGCTTGCGGCTCTCTTCGATCATTTCCCGCACCCTGGACAGTCCCGCGCGAACATGGTCAAATTCCGGAGTATACAGGAGGCACGTGCTACCGACACGAGAAGAAGCCTGGACACTACTGACGACACACACCACCACGCCGCACCTGCTCAAGCACGCCCTGGCCGTGGAGGCCGCCATGCGCGCCTACGCCCGCCGCTTCGGCGAAGACGAGCAGAAGTGGGGCCTGGTGGGTCTGCTGCACGACATGGACTACGACCGGCACCCCACGCCCGAGGAACACCCCCTGGTGGGGGCGGCCATCCTCGAAGAAGCGGGCTATCCCGAGGACGTGATCTACGCCATCAAGTCGCACGCCGACTACCTGGAGCTGCCGCGCAACAGCCGGATGGACCAGGCGCTGTACGCCGTCGACGAGCTGTGCGGCTTCATCACGGCGGTGACGCTGGTGCGGCCCGGCAAGAGGGTGGCCGAGGTGCCGGTCAAATCGGTGAAGAAGAAGCTCAAGGACAAGGCCTTCGCCCGCTCCGTCAACCGCGAGGACATCCGCCGGGGGGCCGAGGAGCTGGGGGTGGAGCTGGGTGAGCACATCGCCTTCGTGGTCGCCGCCATGGCCGAAGTGGCGGACCGGCTGGGGTTGGACGGCGAGGAGTAAGAGCACATGCAGGATTCGAGCAAGGGGAAGATCGAGGCGCTGCTGCACGAGGAACGCCACTACCAGCCGCCCGAAGAATTCGTCCGGGAGGCCAACTGGAACGACCCGGTGGTGTACGAGAAGGCCCGCCACGACCCGGAAGGGTTCTGGGCGGAGATGGCGGCCCAGCTGGAGTGGTACTCCCCCTGGTCCCGGGTACTCGAGTGGGAGCCGCCGGCGGCCCGCTGGTTCTTGGGCGGGAAGCTCAACGTCTGCCACAACTGCGTGGACCGGCACCTGGGAACCTGGCGCAAGAACCGGGCGGCGATCGTCTGGGAAGGGGAGCCCGGGGACGGGAGGGTGTTGACCTACCAGGACCTGTACCGGGAGGTGAACGAGTTCGCGGCGGCCCTGCGCGGCCTGGGCGTCGCCAAGGGAGACCGGGTGGCGATCTACCTGGGCATGATTCCCGAACTGCCCATCGCCATGCTGGCCTGCGCCCGCCTGGGAGCCCCCCACACGGTGGTCTTCGGCGGCTTCAGTCCCGACTCGCTCCGGGACCGGATCAACGACTGCCAGGCCAAGGTGCTGATCACGGCCGACGGCTCCTGGCGCCGCGGCAGCATCGTCCCGCTGAAGGAGAACGCCGACCGCGCGCTGGAGGGAACGCCCTCCATCGAGCACGTGGTGGTGGTCAACCGGACCTCCGACCCGCGCCGCGTCCACCTGGCGGAAGGCCGCGACCACTGGTGGCACCGGCTGGTGGAGGAGCGGCAGGGGGAGCTGGTCGAGCCCGAGAAGCTGGACAGCGAGCATCCCCTCTACATCCTGTACACCTCGGGGACGACCGGAAAGCCGAAGGGGCTGCTGCACACCACCGGCGGCTACCTGGTCGGCACCCACACCACCACCCGCTTCGTCTTCGACCTGAAGGACACCGACACCTACTGGTGCGCGGCGGACATCGGCTGGGTCACGGGCCACAGCTACATCGTCTACGGGCCGCTCTCCAACGGCACCACCAGCGTGATGTACGAGGGCGCGCCCAATTACCCCCACAAGGACCGCTTCTGGTCGATCGTGGCCAAGCACCAGGTCAACATCCTCTACACGGCGCCCACCGCCATCCGGGCCTTCATGGGCTGGGGGGACGAGTACCCGAAGCGTCACGACCTGAGTTCGCTGCGGCTGCTGGGGACGGTGGGAGAGCCGATCAACCCGGAGGCCTGGGTCTGGTACCGCAAGCACATCGGGGATGACCGCACGCCCGTGGTCGACACCTGGTGGCAGACCGAGACCGGCATGACGCTGATCACGCCGCTGCCCGGGATCACGGTCCTCAAGCCGGGTTCGGCGACGTTTCCCTTTCCGGGAGTGGAGGCGGACATCGTCGACGAGGACGGGAAGTCGGTGCCGCTGGGCGGGGGCGGCTACCTGGTCCTGAAGCGGCCCTGGCCGGCCATGGCCCGCACCATCTGGGGGGACGAGGAGCGCTGGAAGGACACCTACTGGGCGCGCTTTCCGGGGATCTACTTCACGGGAGACGGGGCCAAGCGGGACGAAGAAGGGTACTTCTGGCTGCTGGGCCGGGTGGACGACGTCCTCAACGTGGCGGGCCACCGCATCGGCACCATGGAGGTGGAGAGCGCGCTGGTCAGCCATCCGTCCGTCGCTGAGGCGGCCGTCATCGGCATCGATCACGAGGTGAAGGGCCAGGCGATCGCGGCCTTCGTCACGCTGCGGGGCGGGTTTGAGGCCGGCGGCGAACTACCCCTGGAGCTGCGGGCTCACGTGGGCGACAAGATCGGCGCCATCGCCAAGCCGGAACGCATCTTCATCACCCACGACCTGCCCAAGACGCGCAGCGGCAAGATCATGCGGCGCCTGCTGCGGGACATCGCGGAGGGGCGGGTGTTGAGCGATACGACGACGCTGGCGGATCCGGGGATCCTGGAGGAGATCCGCAAGCACTACGACGAGGGAAGTTGAACAAGTTCACGATTGGTGAGTCGTGATTGATGCTTCCTTGACGTATCTTGCAGCACGTTTCACCACTTCGCCAGCTCGTCCATCTTCCCTTCCAGCTCCAGGATCGAGTTCAACCCCCCGTGGTGGTCGGGCTCCTTCAGCCCGTTGGACGGATCCTCGACCCAGCGCGCCCCGTCCACCAGGTACTTGTACGCATACCGTCCCGGCGGCAGCAGTTCCAGGCGCAGCTTCCAGACCCCGTTCCTGTTCTTCTTCATCTGGAGCGGCTTCCAGCCGTTGAATTCCCCCGCCAGTGCCACGCTGGACGCCTCCGAGTCCTGGTAGTAGAAGGCCAGCCGGTCGCCGCGCATGCAGGGCGGGGAGAAGTAGCGGTCCTCGCTGACGGCGTCGAAGCCCTGGGCCAGCTCCACCGCCCGGCGCGCCTGCACGACGCCGTAGCCCTGCCACAGCAGCGGCGCGCCTCCAATGCGGGTGGCCGAGGAGATCAGCAGGTGCTTGACCGCCCGGGGGGTCAGCGAAGGGTTGGCCTCCAGCATCTGGGCCACGATCGAGGAGACGATCGGGGCCGCGAACGAAGTCCCGTCCACGTGCTGGTAATAGGCGCCCACCACCTTCTCGGTCCGGATCACCTCTTCGATCGCCGAACGCACCGCCTCGGCCGACGCCCCCGCCAGCTTGCCGTCGAGCTCTGCGTCCTTCCAGGCCTTCACGGCTGCCTCGGGGAGCTGCCCGCTGCCGCCGCCGGCCAGCGCCTGCAGCGTCCAGTCCGGTTCGGCCGACAGCCGGACGAACGCCGCCGCCCGCCGGAACTGCGCCGTGTCGGGCAGGATCGGGGCGGCCACCCAGATGGCCGGGGCGATCACCTCCGGCTTGATCACGCCGTCGGCGGTCAACCCGAAGCTGGAACAGTAGTGGCCAGGCTCCTGGTTGCCCAGCAGGTTGCCGTCGTCGTACCCGCCCACCGTGATCACGCCGGGGGAGTTGCCGGGGGGCTTGGTCTGGTGCTCGGCCGTGCAGCCGGAGTTGCCCGCCGCCGCCACCACCACGAGCCCCTGCCGGATGGCTTCCTCCGCGGCCCGGTCGGTGACGCTGTCGGCCGAAGGCAGGTCTTCGTCGCCCCCCAGGGAAGCGTTGACGATGCGGATGCCGTAGCGCTCCCGGTTGGCCATGACCCACTCGAAGCCCTCGGCGATGTGCTCGTCCGTGATCCGCCCTTCCGAGCCCACTTTCACCAGCACCACCTTGCAGTCGGGCGCGATGCCGCGGTACTGCCCGCCGGAGAGGAAACCGTTGCCGGCGGCGGTCACCGAAGTCTGAGTGCCGTGCCAGTCCCAGGGGCGCGGCTCCCCCCAGGCCCTCAGCCGGTCGCGCCGGTGCGACACGTCCTCGAAACTCAGGATGCGGTCCTCCGGCTCGCTCAGGTCGGGGTGGCGGTAAAAGCCCGAATCGAGAAACGCGATCGTGATCCCCTTTCCGGTGTACTCGGGGTGGGCGTCCAGGCGGACGGGCGTGGGGATGACCCCGAAGCGGGTAGGCGTGGAAGACGGCTCGAAGCGGGTCGATTCGGAGTGCACACTCATGCCGACACTCCTGCGCGGGAAGAGGGAGGGCCGGCCGCCCGGCCCTCCGGAACACGGGATGGCTCAGGCCTGTTGACCGGCCTGGCAGTACTCCTGGAACGCCGCCTGCAGGTCGGCGGAGATCGCGGGCGCCTCGCGGTTCTCGATCTGGTGGCGCTCCAGCATGAAGACCAGCTTGCCGTCCCTCAACATCGCCACGCTCGGCGACGAGGGAGGAAAGGGCTTCAGGTAGTCGCGGGCCCGCGCCGTCGCTTCGGTGTGATAGCCGGCGAAGACGGTGGCCAGATGATCCGGCTTGGGACCCTTGGCCAGGGCGTCGGCGATGCCCGGGCGGGCCTTGCCGGCGGCACAGCCGCAGATCGAGTTGACCACCAGCAGAACCGTGCCGTCTTTGCTCTTCAGGTACTGGTCTACTTCCTCCGCCGTGGAAAGTTCGTCGAATCCAATGCCCGCGAGCTCTTCACGCCCGGGCCGGACCCATTCGTCGGGATAGCGCATCGGTAAAACCTCCAGAATTCTTCGTCACTATGCCAGTATTGAACACTTCTATTTTAGAGAGAAATCGTCTACAGTTCTATAGACGACGAGTCGAAGCAAGGAATTGGCAACGAAGAAGGCCGGATGCAGCCGGGGAATCTGCTTCCGAAGCGGCTTCCGGTGAGCCGGTCTCCGGGCATCCCGCCCACCGTGAGTTCAGACGATGAGAGCCCCACCGCTCTATCTGCTGGGCCTGCTGTTCGTGACGGTTCCCGCCAGCGACGTCCCTGCTCCTTCCGAAGCCGCCCGGGAAGGGGAGTTGATCAAGCAGCTGGTGTTTTCCGGTGAGCTGCAGGCGCTGCAAGAGACATTGATCAACACCCCGAACATCGGGCGCCTCTGGGTCTACCCGATCGCCTACCTGGCGCCCGAGGGCGTTCCGGTGAAGCCCGGCGACCTGCTGGCCGCATTCGACCGGCACGCGCTGGAATACCGCACGCTGGAGACCGAGAAGGCGCGCGAGGACGCCCGGCTGGCCCTGGCCCGCAAACGGACCCAGCTCGAGATCCGCCGCCAGGACACCATGATCCGGATGGCGGAGTCGGAGAAGAACGTCGACAACGCCCGGCTGTGGGCCGGCCTGGACCCCCAGCTGATCTCCCGGTCCGACGCCGAGAAGTACCGCTACGAGCTGGAGAGGGCCGAGGTGGAACTGGACAAGGTCCGCCGCCAGCTGGAGAGCCAGGAGGAAGCAGGCCTGGCCGAGCTCGAAGTGGAAAAACTGGCCCTGGAGCGGGCCAATCTGGACCTGGGGCAGATGCT
>JBFGHG010000236.1:0-5627 GCA_041578395.1 Acidobacteriota bacterium | reverse complement strand
GTGGTTCGAGGACCTGGACCTGTTCGTGGGCAGCCGGCTGGGGTTGACCAACCTGACGGGCCACCCGGAGATCACGCTGCCCAGCGGCTTCGACTCCCAGGGCCAGCCGACCAGCCTGCGGTTCACCGGGCGGCTCTTCGGGGATGCGGACATTTCACTGCTGGCCCACGCCTATCAGCAGCGGACGGACCATCACCTGCGGCGGCCACCGGGGTTGGCGTGAGGTGGAAAAGTGGCACGGTCATGTCTTGTCGCTGATGCAGGGGAGTCGGAATCACGGCCTGGAAGGCCGCGCCACGGCACTTGCATGGTGAAGAAACTCACCACTTGGTGGTGAATTCTCAAGGTAACGGCCTGGGACGGACCTGCACGGCTATCCCGCCCCGAACTCCTCGAAGAAGTATGCCGAACTGCGGATGCCGTTGTAGAAGTGGTCCAGGTCGAGGTTCTCGTTGGGGGCGTGGGCGTTTTCGTCGGGCAGGCCGATGCCCATCAGCACGCAGGGCGCGCCCAGCAGTTCGTCGAACGTCGAGACGATCGGGATCGACCCCCCTTCGCGCTGAAACACCGGACGCTTGCCGAAGCCGCGCTCCACGGCCCGGGAGGCCGCCCGCAGGGCCGGGTGGTCCAGCGAAGCCACCCAGGGCTTGCCTCCGTGCATGCGGGTCACCTTCACCCGCACCGTGGGCGGGGCCAGGCTCTCGACGTGCGCCTCGAACAGGTCCTCGATCTCCCGGTAGTCCTGGTCCGGGACCAGGCGCATGCTGATCTTGGCCATGGCGCGCGCCGGCAGCACCGTCTTGGCGCCCTCCCCGGTGAATCCGGAAAGCAGTCCGTTCACCTCGAGGGTGGGACGCGCCCAGAGCTGCTCCAGCGGGGTGTAGCCTGCTTCTCCGGCCAGCTCCGGCACCCCCAGCTCGCGCTTGTAGCCTTGCTCGTCGAAGGGGAGCGAGGCGAACTCCTGCCGCTCCCGGTCGGTCAGCGGCACCACCTTGTCGTAGAAGCCGGGAATCGTGATCCGGTCCTGCTCGTCCTTGAGCGCGCTCAGGATCTGTGCCAGCACGAAGGCGGGGTTGGCCACGGGCCCGCCGAAGGAGCCGGAGTGCAGATCCTGCCTGGGCCCCTGCACGTCCACCTGCACGTAACAGAGTCCGCGCAACCCGTAGCCGATCGAAGGCACCTCCTTGGCGAACATGGTGGTGTCGGAGATCATCACCGCGTCGCAGGCCAGCAGGTCCAGGTGATCGCGCAGGAAGGGCTCGAGGTGGGGGCTGCCGATCTCCTCCTCCCCCTCGATCAGGAACTTGAGGTTCAGCGGAAGCCGTCCCGAGGTCCGCGTGTACGCCTCGGCGCTCTTGAAGTGGATGAACATCTGCCCCTTGTCGTCGGCCGAGCCCCGGGCCCACAGCCGCCCGTCGCGGACGGCGGGCTCGAAAGCCCCGGTCGTCCACTCGTCCACGGGGTCTTCCGGCTGCACGTCGTAGTGCCCGTACACCAGCACGGTGGGCCGCTGCGGGTCTTCCCCGATCTGGCCGAAGACCACCGGGTGGCCGCCGGTCGCGAAGATCTCCGCGCGGGTGGCGCCGGCCTGCTCCAGCTGTCCCCGCACGAACTCGGCCGCCTGCTGCATGGCGGGGCCGCGGGAGGGGTCGGTGCTGACGCTGGGGATGCGCAGGAACTGCTTCAGTTCGTCCAGGTAGCGGTCGCGGTTGGACTCGATGTAGTCGATCACTTGGCTCATGAGTTCTTTGCTCCCTGCGACGTCAGGCCGGCCCTCTCTTCGTCCGTCCGCCCGGCGGCTGGAAAGACCCGTTCGAAGACCCGGTCCACGTGCTGCAGTTTCTCCGCGAGGTCGAAGACCCGCCGGATCTCGTCTTCGCTCAGAAACCGCCGGATGTCGGGGTCGGCCTCGAGCAGCGCCTGGAAGTCGGCGTCTTCGTCCCACACCTTCATGGCGTTGCGCTGCACCCACTCGTAGGCCTCTTCCCGCAGCGCCCCTTTCCGGCAAAGCTCCAGCAGCAGCGAACTGCTGTTGTACAGCCCCCCGGTCAGCTCCAGGTTGGCGCGCATCCGCTGCTCGTCCACTACCAGGCCTTCCAGCACCCGTGTCAGACGAACCGTCAGGGTGTGGGCCAGGGTCGTGCTGTCCGGCAGGATGACCCGCTCCACGGAGGAATGCGAGATGTCCCGCTCGTGCCACAGGGGCATGTTCTCCAGTGCCGCCAGCGCGTTGGTCCGCAGCAGCCGCGACAGGCCGCTGACGTTTTCGCAGACGATCGGGTTGCGCTTGTGAGGCATGGAGGAGCTGCCCTTCTGGCGGCTCGCGAAGGGTTCGGCCGCCTCCCGCACTTCGGTGCGCTGCAGGTGGCGGACCTCGGTGGCCATCTTGTCGTAGGTCCCACCCAGGATGGCCAGCGTGCACAGGTACTCGGCGTGCCGGTCGCGCTGCAGGGTCTGGGTGGAGGCGGCGGCGTGGCCGATGCCCAGCCGGCGGCAGACGGCCTCTTCCACGTCCGGCGGCAGGTGCGAGAAGGAACCGACCGGCCCCGAGATCTTGCCCACTTCCAGGACCGCCCGGGCGCGGCGGAAGCGCTGCAGGTTGCGCTGCATCTCCGAGTGCCAGACGGCCAGCTTGAGCCCCAGCGTGAGCGGCTCGGCGTGCACGCCGTGGGTGCGCCCCATCATGATCGTGCGGCGGTGGCGAAAGGCCTGCTTTTGGAGCGCTTCGAGTAGGCGTTCCAGTTCCGTCTCGATCAGCCGGGACGCCTCCTTCACCTGCAGGGCCTGAGCCGTGTCCACCACGTCGGTGGAGGTCAGCCCCAGGTGGACGAAGCGCGATTCGGGCCCCAGCGTCTCGGCCACGGCGGTGGTGAAGGCGATCACGTCGTGGCGGGTGACCTCTTCGATCTCATGAATGCGCTGGACGCTGAAATCCGCCTTCTCGCGGATCCGCGCAGCCGCCTCGGCCGGAATCTCGCCCCGTTCGGCCAGCACCTCGCACACCGCGATCTCCACCTCCAGCCACTTGCGGAAGCGGTTCTCTTCGGACCACACCGCCGCCATGGCCGGGAGTGTGTAGCGGTCGATCATAGATTCAAGACTATCGAAGGTTTGTTCTGGTGAGTCAAGTGCAGGCGGCAGGCTTCGAAGAGCGAACGGGGCCGCGCCAGCAGTGCGTTGCGGGCGCTCTTGAGGGCGATCAGCGGATCGTTGTTCTGCCGGCTCAGGTGGGCCAGGAAGAGGTGGCGGGCACGCCCGTCGAAGGCGCCCTGGAGAAAGCGGGCGATGGCGCCGTTGGAGAGGTGCCCCTGCCGGCCCATGACCCGTTGCTTCAAATCCCAGGGGTAGGGGCCCAGCCGCAACAGGTCTTCGTCGTGGTTGGACTCCAGGACCAGCCAGTCGCAGCCGGCCAGCCGGCGGGCGACCTCCGGCGTGATCTCGCCCAGGTCAGTGGCCAGGGCGCCGCTGATCCCCCCGGCGGTGAAGCGGAAGCCGAGCGGCTGCGCGCTGTCGTGGGAGACGGCGAAGGGTTCCACGGTCACGTCTCCGACCGTGAACTGCTGGCCCGCTTCGATCTCTTCCCAGCGGTCGAGCGCATGCAGATCGGGCACCTCCTGGCGCGTGCCCGGGTTGCAGAAAACCGGAATCGACCGCGGGGCGGCGAAGCCCGCGACGCCTTTCGCGTGGTCCGCGTGGCCGTGCGTCACCAGGACGGCGTCGACGCTCTCCTCCAGCCCCGCCTCGGCCAGGCGCCGGGCCAGGCTGCGCGGACCGAACCCCAGGTCGACCAGCAGGGAGGTGCGCGCCGTCCCCAGCCAGGTGCAATTTCCGCTGCTTCCGCTGCCCAGAACCGATACTTTCACCGTGGGATAGAATGTATCAGGCAGGTATGAAAAAGAATCTAGTGGGCTGGGACGCGGCCCGGCTGGGGGCCCTGGCGGAGGGCCTCGGCGAGCCCGCGTTCCGCGGCAAACAACTCTTCCGCCAGCTCTACTTCCGGCGCCAGCCGGAGATCGGGGAGATGACCGACCTGCCGGCCGCCTTCCGCACCAAACTGGCCGAGGAGCACGAAGTGCGCCTGCCGCGCCCGGTGCGGCGTTCCGAGTCGGTGGACGGGACCGTCAAGTTCCTGCTGGAGCTGGACGACGCCAGCCGGGTGGAGGCCGTCTACATCCCGGACGGGCAGCGCCAGACCCTCTGCATCTCGTCGCAGGTCGGCTGCGACGTGGGGTGCACCTTCTGCCTGACCGCTCAGATGGGCTTTGGCCGCAACCTGCGCCCCGGCGAGATCGTGGGACAGGTGCTGGCGGCGCTGGCCGACGGCTGCCTGCGGGGGCCCGGCTTCAACATCGTCTACATGGGGATGGGAGAGCCGCTGTACAACTACCGCCACGTGATGCAGTCGATCCGGCTGCTGACCGACCCGGCGGGCCTGAACCTCTCCCACCGCCGCATCACCGTGTCGACGGCCGGCGTGGTGCCGGTGCTGGAGAAGATGCGGGAAGAAAAGCCGCTGCCCAACCTGGCGATCTCCTTGAACGCCACCAGCGACCCGCTACGGGACCGGCTCATGCCGCTCAACCGCAAGTGGAACCTGGAGAGCCTGCTGGGCGCGTGCCGCCGCTTTCCGCTCGAGCCGCGGCGCCGCATCACCTTCGAATACGTCCTGCTGGCGGGAGTGACCGACTCGGATTCGGACGCCCGGCGTCTGGCCCGGCTGGTGCGGGGCACCCGCTGCAAGGTGAACCTGATCCCCTACAACGAGAACCCCGGCCTCCCCTACCAGCGGCCCTCCGACGAGCGGGTGGAGCGTTTCCGGCAGATCCTGACCGACCGGCACGTCTCGGCCTTCGTGCGCAGGTCGCGCGGACGCGACATCTCGGCGGCCTGCGGCCAGCTGGCCGAACTGGAGCGGGAGCAGATCGGTGCCTGAGCGCTTCCACGTCGCCACCTTCGGCTGCCGCACCAATCAGGCGGACAGCGCCGCGCTGGGGCAGGACTTCCTGGATGCCGGCTACGAAGAATCCGCCGAGGCGGGAGGGGCGGACGTCATCGTGGTCAACTCCTGCACCGTCACGCACCGCTCCGACCAGCAGGTCCGCCAGCTGGTGCGCCGTTTCCGCCGCGAAAACCCGAAGGCGCGCCTGGTGGTGACCGGCTGCTACGCCCAGCGCGAGCCGGAAGCCCTGGCCCGCATCCCCGGCGTGGACGCGGTGGTGGGAAACACGCACAAGGGCGGTCTGGTGAGCCTGTCGGGACGGCTCGAGGCCCGCCCGGCGGGTATCGGGGAACTGGCCGCCATCTACCGGGACGACTTCTCCAAGGTCCGCAGCATCGAGCTGGGAGCGTCGACGCAGCTGGGAGGACGTACCCGGCCCTTCGTCAAGATCCAGGACGGCTGTGACGCGGTGTGCAGCTACTGCATCATCCCAAGCGTTCGGGGCGCCAGCCGCAGCGTTCCTCCTGAAAAGGTCCTGGAACAGGTCCAACAACTCGTCGCCCATGGGTTCCGTGAAGTGGTGCTGACCGGCATCCACATCGGCACCTACGGGATGCATCGCAGTCCCCGCTTCCCCCTCCACCGGTTGCTGGAGGCAATCCTGCGAGTCGAGGGACTGGAACAGCTG